>JAJYYI010000052.1 GCA_021801125.1 Deltaproteobacteria bacterium
GATAAACCAGGCGACGAAAAACGCCCCGCCAGAAGCGGTCAGCGTGTTCAGCAGCGTCACGACTTCGCGGTCGTGCGGACCAAGCCGAGTGACCAACAATTGCGGGACTCCCCAGGTTCCCACAGCGCCGGCTAATAGGGCGAGCACGATCACCCCGACCCCAATGCAGAAGGTCCCTAAGCGCCAGAAAAATCTTTCCCAACCGGCCGGTTTCGGGTATTGGCCAAGATTTGAGATTGCCCATCCTGTAATGACCGCCAGAGGTGGAAAGACCGGAACGAGGTAGGCGAGGCATTTTCCGCTGGGTATCGAAAAGAAAATGATAAAGCCCACGAACCAAAATACCGCGAGTTTGATCGGAGTCGGAAGCCCGCGACGCGCTCCCCAAAGCATCGCCGCCGTGAACGGCAATAGAAGGCTCCACGGCAAAAACCCGGTTACGACGTGGGGGAAAAAGTAGTAAAACGGGTGGCGGCACATGTCGAGTTCGCCAGTGAAGCGATTTAAGAGGCAGTTTATGACTTGAAGCTGAACGAAATCCTCGCCCCCTACGGCGTACGCGGCGGTATACCACAGAGATACAAGGAGCAGTGTGCAGACGAGAGCCGCCAAGAGGGCAGGGCGGAAAAGCGCGCGCCAGCGACCCTCGGAGAGCAACCAAAGGACGGCCGCGATGCCTGGCAGGACGAATCCGAGAGGGCCTTTGGTCAGCGCTGCGAGTGCGACCGTTATCGCGCTTGCCGCAAGCCATGCCGGCTGCGGACGGCCCGCCCGCCGGTAGGCACGCTCCAAGCACACGATTGCGGCGGTCACGAGTGTCGCGAATAGGGCATCTTGCCTGGGCTGGCGCGCGGCGTCAACGAAAAATCGACACGACAACAGGGCCGCAGCCGACCACAACGCGCAGCGGCGGCTTACTGTGGCCCGCAACCAACCGTACAAGAGCGCGCAAGTGAAGGCGGCGCCCAGAAGCGAGGGCAGCCTAAGAGCGATCTCGGTCCAGCCCAGCCACTTGACCGCCAGCGCCTGCGTCCACCATGAAAGCGGAGGCACCCAGACCATCATGCCCCCCTCGCGGTAGTGAGGTAGGATAAACCCGCCTCCGAGCACGTCGCGCACGGCTCCGGACTCGCAGGCGCCGAGCTCCTTGGTGAACGGAGCGAACGCGCCCAGACACAGCAGCAGGCCTAGTGCGCCAAGGAGGACTGAGGCCGCCTCCAGCAGCAGGAACAAGTATGCAGGTAGACAGCGTTGCTCCCTACACCCGCCGGGTCTATGCTCGCTGCTCATTCTCAGGCGCCTGCGGCGTCCGTGAACGCCGCGTGCATGATCAACCGTTTACAATGTACGTTAGGATGTTCCGCTTAACCCGCCGACCCGAGACAGGTTTTCGAACCAGCGTGGCTTCAAACCGGCGTGGCAACGTCGCCCAAGGCTCACAATCGGCGCTTCCAGGATTTCGTGCGGCGAAGGAGAGCCGTGACATGCGACGGATGAGCGCTCAACGAGCCTCTCTTTGCCGATCGAAGCGGAACACGACGCCTGTGCGCGATCCCGAAAGCGCGCGGTTGCGCCCGCGCCAGCCTGTGCCTCTCGATGGAGGCGTTGCCCTCGTGCTTCAGCGCGTGATGGGGCGCCTGCGCCAAAAGCTACAGTAACGTTGAGGACGGCGTCAGACGGCATCAATGACAAAGAGATTGGACTTCATCGCCAAAAAGGAGTGCCAACGCGTTAGTCTGAGACATATAGGTGCTTTTCGTGGGCGGTGGATCGCTAAGATTAGCAGGTTCCGTTCAAAAAATGGTAGCCCATTGCACGCTTTAGCCGCGTATAAAAGTGCATCCTCATCTATACTTGCAACTGTTAACGAGATTAAAGAGTAAGCTCGCACAGAAAGTATACTACATGATTGACGTCGTGCTAGCGATCAAGTAAACGTTTGATCGAGTGAACCAGATGCAACGGAAAAAGAAAAAGGTCGGATACGGCTTGAACCGGACACCGCGGCTGGCCAGGCGTGTCGCCAAGGCCCACGGGGACAACGCCGTGCGAGCAGCGGTCGATAGCGTAGGAGGTCCGCTACGTGCGGCTGTCGTGATGGGCGTATCGCTTCGAACGACGTACGAGTGGATACGAAAGGGCGAGATCCGATTGCTTAAGCCGGCGCTGCGCCTTGCCCGGATGAGCGGTGCAAAAGTGGAGCAGTTTGCCGGCGGCGATGACGCGGCTGGGGCCGACCAGTAGAACTCGCACGCTCCGCTAAGGCTAAACCGCCTTCGCGAGATCGCGGCGGGGTAGGGCAGGCGGAGGAAGGCGCGGCCCCACGAGGCGCCAGCGTTATCGCGACGATGTCACACCCAGGCGCGCTACCGTCCGCTAAAGCGGCCCTCCCAATTCGCCTTTCGTAAAAGGCGCAACCGAACTGCCACCGTGCGCACCGTCGCGGACGGCTGAGAACGCTCGGATGGCATTCCATCCGGAACTATCTGCGAGGATTTGCCGAAACCATCCGGCCAGCGGATGGCCAACGCATGCCCCCACTTTCTTGAGCGGCGGCCCTCCGCGCCCTCGCGTCCGCCCACGTGAAGCTGGAACCGCGCCTTCGTCCGCCTCCCATGCAAGCCGGGCAACTTCATACCCGCTGACCGGCAAAGCAACGCTTCCGCAGTCTTCGCGGGCGCTGCCGTCCGTCCCCCGTTCCCATCAAAGCCTGACCAGACGATCGAGCGCCAAAGACAGGGCGGGCTATCGGTGGCCGCTTACTTCGAGGCTGAACCCTTCCGGTAAATATTTCCCAAGACTCACGCGTTGCGGAGCTCAAGGACCGATCTCCTGGCGAAAGAGTCTCCGGAGCAGATGCCTTCGAGAGGCCCAACGATGACCGCCATAGCGCTAGCGGGCGAGGTACGGCCCTGACGGCGTCTGGGTTGATTCATTAACGTCGCATAATAAACATTATGTTACATATACCGCCGCACGGCGAGAGTTGAGGGGCTGTTTCCCAAAACCGCGGTTCTCGTGAGCGGTTGATTGGGAGCGCGCTGGCGCCGGTTCGCGGACCAGCAACGTTTGCCCGACCTGAAGCAATTTCCCGGCGCCAGGGCTGGCTTCGGCACCGAGAGTGAGTTTGCTGTCAGGTGGGCGTGGAGATCCGAGAGCAACGGGTGCGAGAAATGGGGCGTTGCGGTGGCGCGGCCGCAGCGAAGGAACGTTAGCGCTTGAGAGCTCGTGAGGTGCCGTTTGGATTGAAGGGGAAGAGGTTTACCCGGAGGTTGTTGAGGGGCATGATGGATTAAATTGGTCGTCGCCGGCAGTACTTGGATGAAAATAAAGTAAACGTTTAGATTCCTGAAACGGCCGCGTTCCTGGGAAGCGCGAGCTAGGCGGCGTGAGAGGTGAGACGGCCCGGGGAGCGTGCGTTGCTAAGGCTGCAGGTAGCCTTGTGGGGGTGATTGCTTGGATTTTGGATTCAGTGATGAAGAGAAGCTGTTTGCGGAGAGCTTGCGCCAATTTGCCCGGACTAAGCTTAAGCCTGAGTATCGGAAGTGGGATGCCGGGACGCCCTACCCTCGTGAGAAATTGCGCGAGCTAGCCAGCATGGGGGTTACCGCCCTTCGGGTGCCCGAGGCTTACGGCGGGGTGGACGCCTCGTATGTGATGACGGGGATCGCCTCGGAGGAACTCGCGCGCGGCGATTACAACGTAACGCTATTTTTGCAGCTCGGCGCGATGTGCGCGAACATCATTGCGAAGCACGGCAGCGAGGGAGTCCGTCGGGAGTGGCTGCCGACGATCGCCAGCGGCGAGCGGTTGCTGGCGCTAGGTCTAACCGAGCCGGGAGCCGGCTCGGACGCGGCCGCGATTAAGACGCGTGCTTTGCGCGAGGGCGATTACTATGTGCTGCAGGGCGAGAAGGCTTCGATCACCTTCGCTGGTTCGGCCGACGCATGTATCGTATTCGCCCGCACGAGCGAGTCGGAGCGCGGGGCGCGAGGTATAAGCGCCCTACTCGTTCCATTGGACATCCCGGGGGTCTCGCGGCAGGTTTATCCGAGCGCCGGCGAAAAGCTCACGCGCCGTGGGTCACTCATCTTTGATGGGGCCCGTGTGCCGGCCGACCATTTGCTGGGCGCGGAAGGAGGTGGCTTTGCGCAGGCTTTGAGCGGTTTCGACTATAACCGAGCGTTAATCGCGCTGGCCTCGCTGGGAGCCGCGCAGGAATCGCTCGAGGAGACGATCGAGCACGCGAAGCAACGCACGACCTTCGGCAGGCCGCTGGCTGAACGCGAAGGCGTGTCGTTCCAGATCGCCGAGCATCTTACGTTGGTGGCCAGCGCGCGGTTGCTCGCCTATCAATGCCTGGCCCTATGCGACCGTGGCCAGCGTCATAGCAAGGAAGGCGCGATGGCGAAATGGCTGGGTCCGAAGGTCGCGGTTGAGGCGATCCACGCCTGCATTATTTTGCATGGCTGGATGGGCTACAGCGACGAGATGCCTTTTGTTCAGCGGTTGCGCGACGTTATCGGCCTGGAGATCGGCGACGGCACGCCGGAGATCATGAAGGGAATCATCGCGCGCGAGACCTTCGGCCGAAACTTTATGATATACAAGTAGGCCGCGGGTTCGCTCGACGGCTCTGGGGATTGGAGGAGGAAGGGGCCCGGTGGCCCCAGCGGTCTTCAAAACCGGCTTGGCGGGCTTGGCGTTCGCCGGAAGGTTCGACTCCTTCCCCCCTCCGCCAGTAATGGTCCGAGCGGTTCTTTGCGCGGCAGCCCCCTAGCTCCTTAGGCCTTGGCTGGCCCGCTCTTTCCAGAACTGTTCGCTGTTGAGACGCCGAAGCTGATTGCGTTCGGCCGTTCAGGCGATGCCTCGGAGGAATGTAGAAGTTGGGGGCGAGTTTACTCGTGGTCAGCGCGACGAGAGCCTAAAAGCAGGCGGTGGGTCGGTCGGACGATCCACCGCCCTTTTCGGAGGTGAGCATCGAGGAAACCACCTACCTTTCCATCACGTATCTGAGGTTCATCGTGGCGACGCCTGCAACCACCTTCAGACCCGTGTCGCCCTCGATCGCGATTGGTTGCAGCGCGATCGTTCCATGCAGACCGCGCGTCAAGACATGAACGCCTACGCCGATGCCCACCGTTGTGCCGGCGGTCGCACCCGCATAATGGCCCGCCAAGGCACCAGGAGTTGTAGTGTTCGAAGGCGCGAGCACCTCCCACAACATCACGCCGGAGGCGAGATAGCCAATGTCGGCGCCGAATTTACCGAGGTCGCCCTTATAATCCCCCACCGTCTTTCCATCGGACGAAGTGAACGTGCAGTTGCGATCGCGTGACGATGCGACGAGGCTTCCGAACCCGCTGGAGACGTAGCAACTCAAATAACCGACGCGTACCTCACGCACCTGCTCCATGGCCCGAGGCACCGCAGCCGTTAATATCAGAGCGACCGCCACCATCAGAACACTCAAAATCTTTTTCATGGCGATTACGTCCTGGCTTATGTCTGGCAGCAAGCGCCGTAGCACCGCGATCTCCCAATCCCCTGGAAAGGGGTCGTTGGATCGGACGTATTCGGCAACTCGGTGGCGCGGATGCGTCTGATGGCGACACCCGCGGTGAGGCAATCGGCTACGCCCGGGTTCGAGCAGGCTGGTTCGAAGGGCGCTTATCTTGCGCCGCTGAGCCGGGGGTTCCGTCAGCGCCATCTCGCGAGTCGGATGCGACGCGGATGTCGGCACAAATTGCGCCGCGTCGAGGAGATCTGCAAACTTGCGTCGTGGTCCTTTTAGGGCATGCAGCCAGGGCGCTGGCCTTCGAGCCTCAACTGCGCGGCAAGCCGCACCTTGACGTCGCCACTCGGTGATGGAAACGTATTGTCCGCTAGTCGGTATAAGGCGTCCGGACGTTCGTTAAATGCGCGGACTGAGAAAAGAGATCGCGCTCAAGGCGCGGCGGCTTCTTTTGGCGCTTGCGTGCCTAGCCGCCTTGTTGCCCAGTGCCGGGCGTTACGTACTATGCACCGGGCCCGACGGCCACAGCGCGATCGAGAACGGAATCGGCGGGCGATGCGACGACGCGCGGGTCTATCGCTATACAGATAGCTGCGCGAGCCAAATTGACGCCGACCAGTGTCCGATCGGCTGCGTCGATACTATCGAGGATTCGGCAATGCTGAGCGTCAGGCGCGCCGCCCCCTCGGCGTCGGCGCAACATCCATTCGCTGCGGGTATAGCGCGATTGCAAGCGGCGCTTTCCCGGCGGGGATGGCTTGAGCCTGTGGTGTCGGATTCGCCCGACCACGTGATGACTCTGCTTACCACGGTTCTGCTCTGCTGAAGCAGCTCCTGCATTTGTGACTCGCTGCTGCGGGTCGCTTCTCGTCTAGCGAAACAAACAAAGCTATCAAGGCGTGGACTTCGCGTTTTAGTGCGTCGTCCACGCCGCGCTCAGTTGTGGAGTCAAGTGCCTTGATTTCCCTATACAAGACCGCCGGAAAGTGTGCCGGCTTGGCGGTCCTCGTTGGAGCATTTGTCGTGCTTGCGCCGCGCTTGGCGTTCGCTCACGGTGAGGTTGGCGACTACACGTTTATCGAGCCGCTTATCGCCAACGACCCGTTCCCCCAACTTAATGAGATTGACCCGGTGAAAGTGCAATCGACCTTTGCTCCACAGGCTCGCCAAGTCGGAATCGGAGCGTCGGTGAAAAAGCAGATAACCCAAAACTTCGGCCTGGAGGTCGAAAGCGGATGGATTCAGCAGTCGTATGGGTCGGGCGTGTCGCGCCAAGGCTTTGACGTGCTCACCGTGATGCCGAAATATTCGATTCTCGTGATCCCTGAGCACGCCGTGATGGTGACCATAGGCTCCATCATGATGTTTCCGACAGGCAATGACATCGTGCAGTTCCATAGCTACACGGAGCTTGGACCCCAACTTATGTGGGCGAAGGGATTCTCCGACCTGCCCGACGTGGACTTTGCGAGGTTTCTGCGCCCATTGGGCCTGGAAGGAGACCTTGGTTACGCTCCGGCGGTCGCCGGACCAACCTATCACTGGCTTTTCGCCGACGTGGTGGTTCAATACGCGCTTGCGTATCTGAGTGGCAAGATCCTCGAATCTCCCCTGCCCTACCCGCTTCGCAACCTGTTTCTCTTCAGCGAGTTCAACTATAACCAAGCCGTTGTCGGGCCGGCGGAACAAACGTTCCCTCTGCTGTATGTCACTCCGGGGGTGGCGTACATGGGGAGCGTTTTTCAGGTAAGTATCGCCGGACAATTCTCGCTGAACCGCGCGGCGGCCACCAGCATAAGCAATGTTGGCAGCGTGCCCAACAGCCATGGCGGCGTTCTTTTTCTGCTCGACATCTTCCTTGACGAGATCTTTCCGGCAGTCGCTTGGACGCCTTTCTAAAGCGGGCGATTTCCCAAAGCCAGGAAGGCTGGACAGTGCACGCTTTTTCGCGCAGAAGAACAGGTTATGGGAAAGGCGACGGAGGGGATGCGGCAGGCCAAGACGGCTGTGCTACATGAATTTCGTACGGTGCCGGCGGTTCTTGCCCGCGGCTCGCCCTTATTTCGTTGGCGCCGTCCACTGGCATCGTTTCCGGGTTCGACGTTGACTCGCAGTGGCCGCGATCGAGCGACCAACGATCCGCATACCGTTTATTTTCTATCTTTCGCTCATGGTCCGCCTCAAAGATGTATTGTCTTGCAACTCCGGCTTTTGGCGGCCATTCGGGGGCGCGGATGGTTTTGCGAGGCTGGTCACTTCTTGTATCCTTCGCTTAGATTTTTTCGATGCGGCGAGTTTTACCATTTTTGAAGCAAGACTGTTTTGCGCCGGTGCGTCGAGCGTTCGTGGCCTCGCTCTTCGCGATTCCGTGACAAATGAGTTGAAGCGGTGAGTTTGGTTGGGGCACAAGTGGTGGTGGCGTGGTTCGCACTCGTGGTGGTCGCGGGCCTCTACGGCGGAGCTTTGTTCGGGCTGTTGGTGCGGGCGGGCGCGGGGCCGCAGCCGGCGCCGGTGCGTACCGGCCTGGCGCGCCTCTACCGCGTTTTTGCGACACTTGCGCTGGTGCTGGTGCCAATCGGGCTCTTGGTCGCGATCGCCACCACTTCGGGCACCTCGCTTGGCGAGGCGCTGGGGTTGATCACGACCACGATGCGCGAGACCCAGGCCGGCCGCCTCTGGGGCGTCAGGGTTGTGCTTACCTTGGCGCTTTTCTCCGCGGCGTGGATGCCTTTGGAGTCGCGCGCGAGAGAGGGGGCGATAGCGGTGCTTGGCGCGCTCTGGCTCCTCGCCCGGGCCATGGTGAGCCATGCAGTTGACGCCGGTCCGTTGGCGGTCGCGGTGTACGCCGTGCACATGCTCGCCGCCGGGCTGTGGTTCGGGGCGATCGTGGCTTTCACTTTTGGCGCTTCGCAAATGGGTGGCCCCGAATGGGTGGCGGTGGCGTTGCAGCGATTGTGGCGTGTCACTGCTTGGTGTGCTGCGGTGGTCGTGCTGAGCGGCTTTCTCGTGGCTTACGGCGTGCTCCATCTCAATTTCGCGGACTTGGGGCATTCGCGCTACGGCCACACGCTGGTCGCAAAGATAACGCTGTTCACGATCGTGGTCGGGTATGGCGCTTACGTCCATCACAGGCGTGCGCGCAGCGTTGCGGGCGAGTCGAACCAGTTCGACGTGGTGCGCGCAATCGGAATCAACGTAATCTTGCTCATAGGTGTAATCGAGTTCGCAGCTCTGCTCGCGCACATCCAGCCACCCCACTAAGGATTCTGCGCGTCTGCGCTTTTCTCCGCCGCGGCTGCGTGCGGCAAGGCGGCGCCACGAGAAGCAGAAACGAAGGGTAGATCCGTCAACGGAATCAACCGAGGCTGTCGTGCGCGCCAACCCTTCGTTCGCACGCGCCTTGACACAATGTGCAATGGCCGCAACGATCAGTGATCATGCGTGGGGTTGGATGCCGTACGGCGCAAGGTCCCGTGCCGATATGAAAAAAGAGCGCCGTCGAGCGGGATCGGGGATGCGAGTCTTAGTGGATTTGGCACTCTGCGAAGGCAACGGACGCTGCGAGGCGACGGCGCCGGAACTTTTCATCGTGGGCGATGACGATAAGTCGCAAGTGACCAATGAAAGCCCGCCTGACAACCTGCGCGAAAAGGCGTTACTCGCCGCGAAATTATGCCCACGCCAGGCGATCAAGGTGGTCGAGTGACGCCCCGCCCCGTCGCTGCCAGCGTTTTGCGGGCACCTGGTGTCGCTGACCGTACGCGGCGCCCTTAAGCCAGATGGAACTGACGCTCGAATCGATCGATTTGGTCAACCCGGAGCGCTACGTAAGCGAAGGGTACCCTTACGCTGAATGGGAGTACCTGCGCCGCCATGCGCCAGTTTTCTGGTACGACCGGCCGGATGTGCGCCCGTTCTGGGCGGTTACCAAGCATGCCGATATTGTCGCGGTCTCGCGCGCTCCCGAGCTTTTTTTGAGCAGTCGGCGTTTTCCGTTCTTCATCGTGCCGCGCTCCGCTGAGGGCGATGCGGTCGAGCAGCCGTTGCCGATGCGCAATCTGCTGCAGATGGACCTGCCCGAACACCGACATTACCGAGCGCTGACCAGCCGCCATTTTACGCCCCGCGCCTTGCGCAAGCTCGAGAGCGAAGTTGCCCAGCTCGCGCGCAAGATAATGCAGGATCTGGCCGCGCAAGCTCACGGCACGCCGCCGACGGTCGAATGCGATTTCGTGCTCGACGTCGCGGCGAAGCTTCCGCTGACGGTGATCGCCGCGATGTTGGGGATTCCGCCCGAAGACCGGGCAACGGTGCTGCGATGGACCAACGAGGTGATCGGCGGGGCCGATCCGGAGTTCCAGAGCGAGGCGTCGGCGAGCGAGACCTCGTTGCGCGCTAAGGACGACCTCTTCCGGTACTTTGTCCAGCTATGCGAGCAGCGACGCGACACGCCGAGCGAAGACCTCGTCAGCGTCCTCGTTCACGCCCGTATCGACGGCGAGCCGCTTCCGGTTTTCGAATTAATGTCTTACTTTCACTTGCTGGTGGTTGCGGGAAACGAGACGACCCGCAATGCCACGTCGGGCGGCCTGCTCGCGCTGATCGAGAATCGCGATCAATGGGAGCTGTTGAAACGCGACCCGACGACGCTGCCGATGGCGGTCGAGGAGATCTTGCGTTGGACCTCGCCGGTTATCCAATTCACCCGCACTGCTGCCAAAGACGTCGAGCTGCACGACAAGCTGATTCGCGAGGGCGAAGACCTCGCGCTTTACTATCCGTCCGCCAATCGTGATGAAGAGGTTTTTGAAGCGCCCAACCGCTTTGATATAACGCGCCACCCGAATCCACATCTGGCATTCGGTATCGGGGAGCACGTATGCCTGGGCGCTAATCTGGCACGCCTGGAACTCAAGGCGGTATTTCAGGAATTCCTCGCCCGCGTGGACGACGCGGAGTTGACCGGGCCGGTCGAACGGCTACGCTCGGTCTTTGTCGGCGGCATCAAGCACGTGCCGGTGAGGCTTAAGCTGCGCTCCGGCGGCTGAGCCCTACCCCGCCGCCAGTTGACCGCCTTCTATCCCCCACCTGCGAGCCGGTTTCACGTTACAGTCAAACTTCCACGCAGTTCCGGTGCGCGAGAACTTCGTCGACCGGTGTGCGGTCGCCGGTGCAGCTTATCAGGCGCGGGCCCTTAAGCGTGCAGATAGTGAACCCAAGATTCTGGTAAAGGCGGCGGACGCGTTCGGTTGCCTGGTTCGAGGCGACAACAGGACCGGGATGGCGAGCTAGCCAGCGTGCCAACCGTTCCTGATCCTCCCAAGAAAAGCCGTCCTTGGTGTATTGCCGGAAATCCACGTCGTACGGTGGGTCGGCGTAGATAAAATCGTCGGGCTTGAGAACTAGCTTTTCGAAATCACCGCGGCGGAATTCCCATTTGGCCAGGACTGCCTGATACTCGGTGAAGTCGTTCTTATACTGAATCTTCTTGTAGCGGCCGAAGGGGACGTTGAACTCGCCCTTGCGGTTAAAGCGGCAGAGACCGTTGTAGCAGGTTCGATTCAGATAGTAGAAAAGGCTTGCGGCTTCCTTAGTTGCTCCCCGGCCTTCGACGATTAAGGCGTTAAACCGGCGGCGATATTCATAGAACGACGCTTCGTCGCTTTTCATCCGCAGGGTGATTCGCAAGCCCTTCTTCAACCAACGGTAGAAGTTAATGGTGTGCGGGTTGATGTCGTTGAGCAGCGCCCGTTCAGGCCGCAGGCCCAGCGCGATCGCGAGCCCGCCGCATAACGGCTCGACCAACCGGCGATGGCGTTCTGGCCACCATAATCGAGCGTTATGTCGCACCAGCCATCTTTTGCCGCCGGCCCACTTGAGGGGCGGTTTGATGGCACTGTTAAGCTGCAGGGGCTCCTCAAACTGCTCCATAGATGCGACAACTCTTGGACAGGCGAAGCTGATGGGGCTCGACGGGCGGGAGCGTTGGCGTCGCTGCGGGCGAATTGAAGAAAGCATTCACGCTACTCGCACCGTTGATTCGGAACAAACCATCCTGACACTCGCGTCAGCCGCTCGTTTTGCCGCTGCGCTCTCGCAGTCCCGAGGTTGAGCGCCTTGCAGTGGCCACCACGGGGCCCAGCCAGGTCACCGCACAAAAAGCACCAACCCAGGACCCGCCGGCGGCGAACAGTACGTACGTCGCATTGTGGGTATAACTGATGACAGCGAACGCGGAGAGCAGATACCAAATGCTACTCCAAGTAGCGGCGCGGATGGAACGGCGCTGCGCCACGGCGGCGTTGAAAAAGACGTAGACCGCATCAGTCAGGGCGGTCGACGCGAATACGCCCAGTGCCATCCAAATATTTAATTGAATTCCCTCGGTCATGTAGAGCATTTCGGTCATGCGTGCCTCCGTTTGGGGCCGAAACTTGCGGGCTTTCGTCGATGCGGCTCGCCTCGCGGGCGCGGGCTTGGGTAGGCTTGCGGCTCGCGCGTGAGTAAAGAGTTACAGTTGCGCATTATCGGTCCGTCCTTATCCGTCGTTTGGCGGCGAGCGCGTTTGCCCTCTCGCCGGTGCCAACGGCCAACCTCTGCGAACCCTCAGGACGTAGCCCTACCGACGTAGCCCTACCATAGTTGTTTCGGCTAGAAATTTCGTCAAACTTTCGTCTCGAAGACGTCGCAAGAAAGTCAGTTCAACAAGTACTGTCGTAGGCGAGCAAAGCAGCGACTTTTGCCGTTTGGATAAATTGGATGCACCTTATCCTATGGAGAAGCTTGAATTACGCCCCATACGGGCGTAGGGTTCAGCGTTGCGGGCCACGTGCGCGGCCCCGCAACGGACGTTTCCGACCCGGCCTTATGCTCGGGGCGAGTCGTTACGGGGGGAGGCCGCTGGAGTAAGTGAGATTATTCCGGCGGCCTATTTTCTTTTGTACACTTTGGAACGGAGGTCGCGTTAAATGGCGGTCAAAGTCCGGTCTGTAACGTGGCTCGAAAAAGTGTGCCGTGCTTTAATCCTCGGCGTCGGCCTGTTTGCGGTTTGCCTCTACGGAGCGCCGGCGCGCGCTCAAATGGGCGACGTCACCGGCCTGGGCGGCGCCGAGGGTTTGGGCTCCGGCGTTCCGGACACCAATCAAGGCTTCGAGTCAGGGGAAATGCTGGGTCCAGGCGAGGAAGCTCAGCCGGTTCCCGGCCCACCGAACCTGTACGGGGGATTTACCGAGTCCCAAAGCCATGGCAGCACCTCTTATTTTAGCCCACGGGGTCTCTTCGGAGCGCCGAGTGCACAGGCTCGCGAGGCACCGAAGATGCCGGAGAATATGTTGCAGCTTGGCCCTACCGGCTCGGTTCCGCGGACGACGCCCGAATACGACGAATTCCACGGCCCGCAGGGAGCCGTGGGTGGCCCCCCGGGCGGACTTCCCGGTGGGGAGTAACGGCCGCTTGGGCAGTAACTCGAACTTGTAACCGGTTGGGCGCTTGGCGTGCCGGCCGCAGTGGCTGGCTACTGCGTCGAGCGCTCTGAGGACCAGGGAGGCCCGCGGTCGTTTTTTGTACGGTCCAATTGTCGAGTGTCGCTTATGACCGCTGGCGGGCGCACAGGCGCCTGTCGAGTCTGGGTACTCAGCGATTTCGCTTGACGCGATAAAGGCGCGTCGATTCGAGTTTCGCCGCATCAGCCGAATTGGAGGTTGCCGTAGAAGAGGACATGAATCGTCCCGAACGCAGCACCGGCCAGCAGTGGAATCCTGACCTCTACGGCAAGTTCGGCTCGTTCGTGCCGAAGATGGGGGAGGCATTGCTAGCGCTGCTCGAGCCGAAGGCCGGGGAGCGCGTTCTCGACCTTGGATGCGGCGATGGAGCCCTGAGTACTAAGATCGCCGCCTCGGGTGCCTTGGTGGTCGGTGTCGATGCGTCAGCGCAGATGATAAGCGCTGCGATAAGACGCGGGATCCAAGCGCGGCAGCTCGACGCCCACGAAATGGACTACGAAAACGAGTTCGACGCCGTTTTCTCTAATGCCGCGCTGCACTGGATGAAGGATCCCGACCGCGTTATCGCCGGCGTTGCTCGCGCGCTTAAGCACGGAGGACGCTTCGTGGGCGAGATGGGCGGCTACGGCAACGTCGCGGCGATCATGGTCGCAACCCTCGCCACGTTGAAGCATCGCGGCGTCGACGGGCGCGGAGCTGTACCCTACTTCCCCGCCGTGGACGAATACCGTACACGGCTTGAGCGCGGCGGATTTATGGTCGACTACATCCAGCTTATCCCCCGCCCCACCCCTCTGCCGAACGGCATGCCGGCTTGGCTGGACACTTTCGGCAATCACTTTTTTAGCTTGCTTGCGCCTGACGAACGTGCCGCCGCACGCGACGAAGTCGTTGAGTTACTACGTCCGCTCCTTTGTGACTGGAAAGGGAACTGGATAGCGGATTACGTGCGGCTGCGCTTCGCGGCGAAGCTGTGCTAAGCCCATTTCACACAGCTCTGCCCATTTCACACAGCTCTGGCTGAAGCTGTCCGGTTTGGGCGTGAGTCCATTGGAACGTGGGATAGCCGTTCGATAAAGTAAAGCTGAAGCGCAGTTTCAGTTTTACTACTTCCGCCCGCTAACCAGCGAACCTGTGAGGTATAAGCTGGGCTTGTTTATTTTACTCCAATTACTTGCGCCGAGGTCCGTGATGGGCTAAATACTCGGCCAAGGGGGAGGCGCTGCGTGGAACCTCCGGGGAGATCATCCCACAGCGCGAAGGCGGAGGTTTTGCTGGCTGGCAGTCGGTCGTTGGGCTGCCGGGCGTGGCAAAGCAGCTGACCGCCGAGATGAGTACCACGATAGATCCGCCGGCAATTTTTGACCCACACGAACCACACCTTCGTGTCAAGCAGGTTCGCCAGGCCTGGGAGAAATTCATCCTTTCGCCTGGAGAGCCCCCCTCAGAGAGCGACGTCCGTCCATTCATCATTGAACGCTGGCGCCAAAGCGTGGAGCGCGGCGTGGACCCGAGGCTGGACCGCGCCCCGACCGTGCTTGACATCCGCGAGGTTGAAGAGTTTTTGCGCACCGACGAGTTGGGAATGGCCGGTCGCGCGGTGCTCGATAACTTCTCGCGCGTGGTGGAAAGCAGCGGATGCTTCGCGTTGCTCGCGGACCAAAGTGGTCGCGTGCTTTACCAAGTCGGGCACCTAGTCTATGCCAAGGCGATCGAAACCCTAAACTGCGCGCCAGGATCGTGGTGGGCCGAAGACGTGATCGGCCCCAACGGTATCGGCACCACCTTGGCGGTAGGTGCGCACGTTTTTACGTACGGCCCCGAGCACTTCTGCGAGACGCTGCACCCCTTGGTCTGTGACGGCTACCCGATCATTGGACCGGTGACCGGTCGGGTGACTGGTTCGCTAACGCTGGCGGCGCCGATTGACCGTTTCAATTTCGGCGTAAGGGAGCTTACGGCGTCCCTCGGCCGCGCGGTCGAACGGATGCTCGCGCAGATCGGTGTTGAACGACGATGCGAGTTGCTGGAAGAGTTCCTGCAAGCGAAGCGCCGATGGCCGGGTCAGGGCATTGCGGTTGTCGACCAGGGCGGGCGCATCGTTGAGCTTAACTCGCGCGCGCTTGAGATGCTCGGCGGCGACCTGCGTCTGGCGCGTAATCAGCCGCTCGAATCTATACTCCCTGACGGCGGCGAACTGCTGCATCGAAGCTGCGCGACCGCGGCGCCGGTGGAGGTCTTGTCAGAAGGGCTGCGCAGGCCGGTGCGCGTGCGCTTGAGTCCGCTTGTCAGCCGCGGCCGGCCGAACGGAGCGCTTTTAATCCTGAGCCCCGTTGAGTCTACTCGGTCGGCGTCACCGGTGTTCTCTTCTGGCTCCAGAGGTGCCGGAAATTCCGACGCCGTAGAAAAGTTGGTCGAGTTCTCGGACCTGCATGGCCGAAGCCCGGCGCTCCTTAAGGCAATTCGGTTGGGACAAGTCGCCGCGCGCAGCGATAAAGCCGTCCTTCTCACCGGGGAAACCGGAACGGGCAAGGAACTTCTGGCTCAAGCGATTCATACCGCGAGCGCGCGAGCGAATGGACCGTTCGTTGCGCTCAACTGCGCGGCTCTGCCGGCTGAGCTTGTCGAGAGCGAGCTTTTCGGTTACGCACCTGGTGCTTTCACCGGTGCCAGGCGCGAAGGCTCGCCCGGCAAGTTCGAGCTTGCGCACGGCGGCACTATCTTTCTTGACGAGATCTCGGCGATGGCGGCGGCCACCCAGCCGAAACTTTTGCGCGTTCTAGAAAATAAGACCGTGCAACGAATCAACTCAAGTAACTCATTGCGCGTCGACGTTAAAATAATCGCGGCCACTAACGAGGATTTACTTGCACTGTCCCGCAAGGGCGCATTCCGCTCCGACCTTTTCTACCGCCTCAACGTGCTTGCTATTCGCCTGCCTGCCTTGCGCGAGCGTCCAGAGGACATCGCGGCCTTGGCTCAGTTCTTCATGGCGCAGGAATGCGCCCGTGCTAATAAGTCAGCGCTCGAGCTTTCTCCTGAGGTGCTCGATTGTCTATTGCGGTATGACTGGCCTGGCAACGTGCGTGAGCTCAAAAACCTATGTGCGAGATGGGTCGAGAGCGCGCATCACCCGATTATCACGCTTGACGACCTGCCCGACGAATTCTCACCTGTAGCCCGTCAAACATCCACGGGCGTCACCCGAACCCCTCATGCCGACGCAGAAACCGCGCGCATTCGCGAAACACTCCAACTCACAAACAACAACATCAGCGAGACCGCCCGCCGCCTGGGCATTTCACGCACTACCGTTTACGCCAAGGCGATTTGGCCTAATTCTCGTCCGCCTAAAGAGACGAGACAGCTTTCGGAAAACGTTTTGAATCCGCCGAACTCGACGGCGAATTCGAAAGAGCCCGGCGCGTGAGCGCCGCCTCGGGCGGCGCAGGCGCCTGATGATAGGCGTGCACATTATGAGCAGAGAGTCACGAGCAGGTCTCGGGTTCGCGACTCAGGTGTCCCTCCTAGGGTCTTGGCAAAGGCTGCCTGGAAGTGAACTCGGCCTCGCCGGTTGGGAAGTCGTGGTCTGGCTTTTCGTGGCATGTGCTGCCGTTGGTCTGCTGTTGAGCGTTTTTGCTAAGGCCTGAAACGCGAGCCGTGGCGTTTAGGTCGAATAGGACCATGAGACCGACGTCGAACGACGCCAGAGAAAACTGGTCGTCAGACGGTCAGCTGTCGCGCATGGCGCGAGCTGAAGGTAGAGGCGCAACCTTTTATCCGGAACCTGCGCGAGTGTTCGTTAAGAACAAGCGGATTGTTCAGTGTTGTGAACAGTTTGGTGGTCCAGACGCCGGGGTTGCTTCGCCACCGAGCACTTTTTCGCCAGAGATACGCGCTTTAGCTAAGGTGCCCAAATCTTGCTGTATCGGCACGTGTATTGCTGTAGTTTCCTCCGCGCTGTTTAAGCGTGCGCCTCGATTGGTGGTGGCGCGCGGGGAGCGCAGGAGTCGCCGCTTGAGGAGAGCTGCACTCCGGGGGTTGCAATAATACGAAAAGCTAAAAGCTGAGTGACGGTGCCCGGTACCGGGCCGCCGGTTGCTGAGTCTATACCAGCGCAGGCATTGAGGATTATGAAAGCCGCCGTACTGCATAGCTATGATCCTAGTCTGAAGCAGTCCAGTTTTGTTACCTACGAAGAAATTCCCGAGCCGAAGATCGAGAAGCCAACTGATGTGATCGTCCGAGTCGGTGGCGCCGGAGTATGTCGAACCGACTTGCATATCATTGAAGGGCTGTGGAAAGAGCGCGTCGAGGTCAAGTTGCCCTATGTGATGGGTCATGAGAACGCGGGTTGGGTTGAGGAGGTCGGCAAGGGCGTCGAGAGTGTAAAGAAAGGTACGCCGGTGATTTGTCATCCGCTTATCACCGCGGGTCACTCGCTTGAGGCGCGTCGAGGCAATGACATGCATGACCCAGACAGCGTCTTTCCTGGCATCAACGCTAACGGCGGCTACGCCCAGCTGTTGCGAACGAGCGAGCGCGCGCTCGTCAAGCTGCCGACAACATTAGCACCCAAGGACGTGGCTCCGTACGCCGACGCCGGCCTGACTGCGTATCGCGCCGCGCGCAAGGCATCG
Source organism: Deltaproteobacteria bacterium (assembly GCA_021801125.1). Taxonomy (GTDB): domain Bacteria; phylum Desulfobacterota; class Binatia; order Binatales; family Binataceae; genus JAJYYI01. Next base: position 17,658 of record JAJYYI010000052.1, read on the forward strand.
CGTCATCTGATGCCCGGCGATTACGCTGTGGTGATAGGCGCGGGCGGTCTCGGCCATATCGGTATCCAGGTGCTTTCTGCGTTGTGCGCGGCGGAAATCATTGTCGTGGACCGCTCGCCTATGGCGCTTGAACTGGCCAAAGAGTGCGGCGCTCATCACGCGGTTAAGGCCGACGGCAACGAAGTCGACGCGGTCAAGTCTCTTACGGGCGGATTAGGTGCCCAAGCGGTGATCGATTTCGTCGGCGAGGGGGGATCGGTTGAGAAGGGATGGGCGATGACTCGCAACGCCGGCGCCTATTACGTCGTGGGTTATGGCGGGAAGGTAGAGATCCCGACAATGGACCTTATCGTTACCGAAAAGTCTATCGTGGGAAATCTGGTCGGCAATTATTCGGATCTGGTCGAGCTGATGGCGTTGGCCGACCAGGGCCGCGTCAAGCTGGCAACCAAAGAGTACAAGCTAAGCGATGCCAACAACGCGTTGCATGACCTACATGCGGGCAAGGTGCGCGGACGGGCGGTGCTGATTCCATGACGGATACGTCCGTGTTAGGCAACGTCAGCGAGCAGTTTATTCGGCATTAGTCACAAGCGATGGAACATCGACTTACGGGCATGAACAGATTGCGAAGCGTGAACTGGGGCGCGCGGAATAGTCGTTCGGCTAAGGAAGAAGATTGCCTCAGCTCGATAGTTGTAGCTGCTACTCGAGTTGGAAACCAACGGCGAAAAAGACATTGGGTAGCGTTGATGGGCGCCCTCGCCTGCCTTTTGTTCGTAGCGAACGGCGCCCACGCGGCAACGACCGTTGACGTCCAGTTGCCGGACGTCGCTCTGATCGACGCCCACGGGAAACCATTCAACCCGGCGTCGCTTGTCGGCAAGGTCGTACTCGTGGACTTCATACATACCTCATGTCCGAGCATGTGCGTGATGCTGACGAGCAAACTGGCTAGGTTGGCCAAAAAGCTCGGACCCGAGATGGGCTCGAAGGTAGCCATCCTCTCCGTCAGCAACGATCCCAGCAACGATAAGCCCGCGGACTTGCTGGCGATGGCACGGCAGCACGGCGCGGACAAGTCGGGATGGGTGTTTGCTACGGGCTCGCCCGATAACGTCAGTCGCGTGCTCAAGGCGTTTGGCTTGAGCCTTAAACGAGAGACCGACGGAGAAGCCGAGCACATCATGAAAGTGTTTGTCGTGGCGCCCGACGGCCGCGAGGCGGTTTCGTTTTGGGGGCCTGTGGTGAGTGACCGCAAGCTGCTGGCGGAAGTCAAACGGATGGCCGCGCGGGCGAAAGCGCTGCCAGAGCCAAAGGCGACGCGAGATGCCGAGGAACACGCGTCGAGGGATTGAGTAACGACGAGAGAGTTCAACTTGAGCTTTTCACGACTTCGTAGGACCGGAGCCACTGAGGGCACGGTGAAAAAGCGAGAAATAGGGTTTTAGGTCTAACACGTTAAGCAGTGCCCTCTTTTGAATAGACGAGGGATGGCGATAGGGTTTTATAGGTCAGGCTTAATAAATTTTGCGCCGCCTTCAGCGGAGCCGGCACAAAGAGGAGATGAAATATGAGCGTGGCAAAGAGACAAACCGTGCCTGAATATAGTTCAGGGACGACGGCCGAGTATGGGTACGGCCCGACCGACTGGCTGGGCGGATGGAGGTCGTTGTTTTATGGCTGTGCGATCCTAATCGCGATTAACGTTTTCCTCGAACTCTGGAATTACGCGTTCATGTTTTCCGCTGGCCTGGACTCGGCCAGCGAAGCCTTCACGCTGCACTATCGGACGCTGTTCTGGGGTGAGCTGCTGAGTGTGGGTGCGTTCACCGGCCTATGGTATGGCTGGCTGGTCAGGACTGGACGCGAAATCCGAGACAGAGAGCAAGGAAAGGTTGAGCCGAGAGAAGAGTTCCGACGGATGGCGGTGTTCTGGTGCATCATCGGCATCACCAGCCTCTCGCTGTATATCGAAGCCAGCTTCTGGCCTAACTGGGACGGCGCTTGGCATCAGACCATGGTTCGCGACACCGCACTGACTCCCACCCACATCCCGATGTTCTACTTCTGGTTCCCGCTTAGCGCCGTGTTGGTGCTCGGCAACTACCTGTACGGACGGTTCAGGCTGCCGCGAGTGTATGCAAAAGAGAAGGGTTTCCCCTGGTCATTCACGCTGCTGTTGGGAGCTTCCATCTTCGAGTGCTTCCAGGTTGCCATGAACGAGTGGGGCCACAGCCTGTGGATCGCCGAGGAATTTTTCGCGACCCCGTTTCACTGGCCTTTTGTATGGTACGGATGGTTGGCGGGCGGAATGTTTGCGCTGTGGGGCGAGACGATCATTGCCATGTACGGGATAGAGAAGGACATTGAGGAAGCGGAGCAAGCCTCGCAGACGGCCCCTACGGCTGCTACTGAATTGCGCGGCTAGGTTGGGCGCGGTTCACGCTGGATACACCTCAATTGCCGGCGGGCGGTCGCATGCGCCTGTTGTGAGCCGGCCGCCCGCGGCAAGGATTAAAGCGAAAGCCCGAAGGCGGGCAAATCAGGGGGATGCTTATGGCAGCAGCGGCGCCAGTATCGCTGGCGGAGCAGCGCCGAGCCGAATTAGGCAGGCTGCTCCGAAAAAAGTATAAATACCTGGATCGCACCTGGGATGCGGTCTTCTGGATAACTGCTATTTTCATAGTCGGCGCGGCGGCGGACATCACCAAGCTGCTGTTCGCCGGAGACTGGGACTTCTGGACCGACTGGAAAGATCCCGAATGGTGGCCGATGGTGACTGCCTTCGCGGTGGTGATAATTCCGTCCGCGCTGCAATACATTCAGTGGACAGCGTGGCGCTTCCCGACGGGAGCGACCTACACCTCGGTGTGTCTGTTCGCCTGCACGTGGATAGGCCGGTATTTCCAATGGCACGTCGCGGAATACTACCCTCTTAACTTCATCTGGCCCATCTCTACCGTTGGCGCGGGTATCTTCATGGACTGGATCCTGCTAAAGACGGGCAGCTACATAATCACTTCGCTTGTGGGGGCGCCGATCTTTGGTATCACTGTGTGGGCGTTTAATTACATTCCTCTAGCGCCGTTCCTGCAGCCGGTTCAGTTCATGAATCACATCGTGACCGTAGCGGATGTGCAAGGCATTGCGTATATCAGGAGCCAAACCCCTGAATACCTGCGGCACATCGAGCGAGGCACGCTGCGAAGCTTTCTCGGCGAAGCGCAATACGTGTCGCTGGCCTTCGGCTCAACCCTGGCTATCGCCGGGTACTGGGTTGGCCAGTTCATCGGCCGCTACCTTTCGGTGTGGCCGATAGGGAAGTACATAAAGAACTACTAAGCCGACTTAGGTGCGGATGGTCAATATGAAGCGTCTTCGTGCGCGAAGAACCCTGGGCACCTTGCTGGGAATCAGCGTCTGGCTTATCACCTGTGCGTCGCTGGCGAGTGCCCATGGCGACATGGTCGGTCCGGACGAGATGGGTCCGCCGGCGGCGATCTCCGCTGTCCTTGGTATCTCAGGATACTGGCTGATGGTGCTTTGGCCCTCGCGCCGAAGACGTCGCGCGGATGAACAAACTCGCAGAGAAACGATGAGGCAAGAGGGTCATGGCAAGCGTAACCCGGCGCGTTCTTAGCGTCGCGACGAGCGTGGCGGTTTGGTCGATTGCAGGCGCCGCGGTGGCCCAGGCGCATGGCGGGATGCCGGGACCCGCGGAGCTCGGTCCCCCGGTGGCCTGCTCGACCGTGCTGGGAATAGTTGCTTACTGGGCAGTTATTTTATGGCCGGCGCGCAAGCGTGAAGAGGAAGAACAGGATCGCAGCATCAAACCCAAGAGCATGAAGCGCAAGCGAACGCGACGAAAGCGGGAGCCGTTGGCAGACGACAAAGAATACCCAGTGCGATTGGTCGTAAATCGGTGACTGGGAATTAAGGGCTTAGATCAGCAGCATATCGTAAGGTTAAGGAGGTCGGTCCGTGCGCACGCGTTTGTGGAAGTGGTTTTTAATCTTTGCCTTCGCGGTTTCGGCAACGTCCTACGCGAGATCGGCCTTTGCCCATGGAGAAGCAGCCGATGAACCCTTTCTTAAAAACCTGACGGTCGCGTTTTACGACGTTCATATCTCACCCACCAACATCAAGGTGGGCGAGCCTGTCACGATAACCGGCAGCGTCAAGGTCTTGCCGACATGGCCATTTACCTTGGACCCACCGGTGACGGCTTACGTGAACCCGGTCGTGCCTGGCCCCGTGTTCGCGCTTAGGGATCGCACGGTGAATGGGGTTCCGGCCATAGGGTCGATAGCGATCGACCGGAACGGTATCTACAACTTTAAGATGGTGATGCTCGGGCGCGTTCCCGGGCGTTGGCATGTGCATCCGGGGTTCGCCGTCGACGGAACCGGAACCCTGATCGGGCCGGGCCAGTGGGTGGATGTAGAACCTAGCGCTACGCCGTTCAAGTACGAGATCACGTTGCTGGATGGGAAAACCTTGGATCTCGAACATGTAGGCGGCTCGGGCGTTTGGTGGTGGTCGTTTGCCGGCTTCCTAATCGGCGTGGTCTGGATGTTCTATTGGACCGTCCCCGGACCATGGCGGCCGGACCGGCGCACCGTGCATAACCTCGCCGTTACCGCGCAACTCCCGACGTGGGATCAGGGCCGCGATTTCGGACTGGTCACGGAAGGCGACCATAAGTGGTCAACATTCATCGCCGCGGTCACCCTGGCGATGCTGGTGATCGGTTGGTTGTACATGGTGTCCCAGTATCCGCTCCGAATCAAACAACAAACCGACCGCTTCACTCCGCCGCAACCTGAGGTCACGGAGATGGGTCAGGTGAAGGCGCTGGGTTCCGTTTATAATCCTGACACTCACACGCTCACGATTAACCTCGAGGTGAAGAACACGGGAGCCAACCCATTCACGATAAAGCAGTTTACGATGGGCATGATGTCCTTTGTGAATGGGGACAAAGAAGCGGTGGAAAAAAGCGGGCCTCCGGATTTTGTGGCGCCGATGCAGGTGCAGGGCAATGCGACCGTAGCTCCGGGTCAAACCGAGAAAGTGACTCTGAAAATGAGCAGCGAAATGTTGGATGAAGAGCGGTTGATTCCGCTCAATGACCCGCAAGAGATAATAGCCGGGTTGCTTTTTGTACAAGACACATCGGGCAAGACTTCTTCGATTACGCTGCGTTCGACGCTGCAGCCGACGGAGTTTGCGAAAAAGTATTTTTGAAGTAGCGTTTTTCCGTCGTGCGCTCGATTAGAGCGAGGTAGGAAAGCGACTCGAGGACCGCATATAGCACGGCGGGGAGACATCGACACAGAGGGGGATCGAGTAATGTATAAGGCGCCGAGTGGCGAAGAGTTCTTCATTATCGACGGTCATACGCATCTATGGGACGGCAGCCCCGAGAATCAGCGCAACGTGCATGGCGCGCAATTCATCAACTGTTTCTACGATTACCATAAGGCGTTAAGCCCGGCTGATTACCTATGGCCCAAGCCGAAGTTCGATCACTATAGCCCGGAGACGATGTACCAGGATCTTTTCGTTGACGGCTATGACGATATGGCGGTCTTGCAGCCCACGTATTTGACCGACTTTTATAAAAAGGGGTTCAACACCACCGAGCAGAACTCCGAGATGAAGGCGCGCCACCCGGAGCGCTTCATCCTAAACGGCGCCTTCGACCCGCGCGACGGCGAGGCAGGCCTGGAATACCTTGAGGCGCTCGCCAGCAACTACAAGATCAAAGGGGTCAAGCTCTACACGGCGGAGTGGCGTGGCGAATCCAAGGGCTACAAGTTGTCGGACCCTTGGGCGCAACGCTATCTGGAGAAGTGCGAGAAGCTCGGCATCAAGAACATCCATGTTCATAAAGGGCCCACGATCCTACCGCTCAATCGCGACGCCTTCGACGTTGCGGATATCGACGATGCAGCGACGAGCTTTCCGAACTTGAACTTTATCGTTGAGCATGTCGGACTTCCGCGACTCGACGATTTCTGTTGGATAGCGGTGCAGGAGCCCAACGTGTACGGCGGGTTGGCTGTGGCCATTCCGTTTATTCATTCACGGCCAGGCTATTTCGCCCGCGTCATCTCGGAGCTGTTGTTCTGGCTGGGCGAAGATCGCCTCGTGTACGGCAGCGACTACGCGATTTGGCATCCGCGCTGGATTATCGAGAAGTTCGTGGCCTTTGAACTTCCGGACGATGTCCGCAAAGAAACGGGCGTTAATCTTACCATGCAGAGCAAAAAGAAGATTCTGGGTGAGAACTTGGCTCGTCTTTATGGCATCGACATAGAGAAGCAGAAGGCGCTTATCGCTAACGCGCGACCGGCCAAGGCTGTCGGCGGTTGAGTCGGTTTGCGCGATGGACAGAGAAACGAAGCTCAACGCGGTGCGGTCCAAGCTCGCGAGAGTAGTAGATCCGGAGTTGGATGAGTCATTAACCGAGTTGGGCTTCGTCGAGAGTATCGACGTGGACGCGAATGACCGCGTCCACGTCTGCTTGCGCCTACCGACCTACTGGTGCGCGGCCAATTTCGCGTTTATGATGGCGAGCGACGCGCGCGAGCGGATAGCGGAGCTTCCCTGGGTCAAGCAGGTGCTGATCAGCCTTGCCGACCATTTCTATTCCGATCGCATCAACGAGGGTGTTGCGCAGGGGCCGTCGTTCGCCGCCGCCTTCAGGGAGGAAGCGTCGGGCGAACTCGACGAGTTGCGCGCTATCTTCAAGGCTAAGGCTTTCGAGCGGCGTCAGCACGAAATAGTGCGTTATTTGCTCGCACGCGAGTATACGCCCGAAGCGCTCGTCTCAATGACAATCAGAAAGCTGGAGGAGTTGGACCTGGCCGACGCCGAGGGAGATCGCCTCCGCCGCCGCTACCTCGAAGCGCGATGGGAGCGCCGTGGTGAAACCACCCCGCAGAGCAACGCGTTCGTCCAGGTCGATGGCAAGCCGCTTGCTTTGAGTAGCTTTCCAGATTATCTGGCGCGCCTGCGGAGGACTTGGCTCAATACCGAAGTTAATGGCGCGCTCTGCCGCGGCTTGCTCGAAGCGCGCTACCGCGACGAAGCGAAAAAGCCGTAAAGTCGCCGACAAGCCCGCAGGCTATACCCCGTCGCACGTCGGTGCGCGGCGCCAGTGAATTCCCGGGCGGGTGCGCTCATCGGAGTTGCGCCCTACTCTATCGCGTCGAAACAGCGCTCTCGGAAGAATCCCGCAGAGAGATTGGCCGACTGATCTCAGCGACGCTGGGCCTGACCGTTTCTGCAGCCGATCGCTGTCGGCCGTCCATTCACCCCAATGGTCTTCGTAGAGCCGTTCGCTGAAAGAATTCTGTTTCCTGCAGGTACCTCACGGGCGAAGTGGCGGCATGGAGGCGCCGAGCAAAACCTAGTTGCACAGAGCAGAAAGGCCGCGTTGGCGTTGTCGGACGGCCCGGCTTTGCGCTCCTCGCCTTTTCAAGACCTTCTCCAGGGGTGATAGGATGATTCGGGCCGATTCGATCACGCAATTTCAAACTGGAGCGACAAGCTGGTGGGCAATTCGTGGTGCCTAAGAGGCGGCTTATCACGCGTCGTGATGGTGCGCGAAGGCGAAGAACAGGCGCTGCTATGGTCCTTCAGTTACTTCTTTTTCTTACTCGCAGCTTACTACCTGCTTCGTCCACTGCGCGACGCGTTGGCTATCACCGGCGGCGTGCGGCATCTTCCCTGGCTGTTCACCGCGAGCTTCGTTAGCTTGGTGCTGCTGCAGCCGGTGTTCAGCGGGTTAGTCGCGTGGCTGCCCCGACCGCGCTTCATCCCGCTGATTTATCACTTTTTTGCCGCGAACATCATTTTCTTCTGGCTCCTCCTGAGCTGGCATGTGGGGAGCGTCTACGTCGCGCGCTCGTTTTTCGTTTGGGTGAGCGTCTTTAATCTCTTCGTGGTGTCGGTGTTCTGGTCTTTTATGGCTGACATTTACACCAGCGAGCAGAGCAAGCGCCTTTTTGGCGTTATCGGCGCGGGTGGCACGGCGGGAGGCTTGCTGGGGCCGCTGCTGGCGGTCGGGCTGTCCCGTTCACTGGGCGCGACTAATTTGTTGATCATGTCGGCGCTGCTTCTGGAGGTGGCGGTGCTCTCGGCTTGGCGTCTTGAGCGCGCGGTGAGCGGTTTGACGAATGCGGAGCACCCTTCACCAGTGGGCTCATCTGCCGAGCGCCTCGCCCGTCATGCTGCGATTATCGGAGGCGACGCTCTGGACGGAGCCCGACGGCTTTTTGGCTCGCCTTATCTTGCCGGGATTGCCGCCTGGATCTGCCTGTTGTCGTTCTGCGCCACGGTGCTGTACCTACAGCAGGCAAATATCGTTGCAACCGTGGTGCATGGGCGGTCCGAACAGACCCGTATCTTCGCGTCAATTGACCTAAGCGTCGGACTGCTGACGTTTGTGACTCAAACACTTGCCACTGGACCTTTGATTATCCGCTTTGGCGTGGGCGCGGCCGCAGCTTTCTTGCCCTTTGTGTTTGTCTGGGGTTTTACAGCCCTCGCCGTGGCACCCGGATTGGCGACGATTGTGATTTTCCAGGCCGTTCAGCGCACAGCGCATTTCGCGGTTTCCACGCCGGCTCGTCAAGCGTTTTTTACGGTGGTCGAGCGTCGAGACAAGTATAAGGTGAAAAATCTGATCGACCTCGTGGTATATCGCGGTTCCGACGCGCTTTGGAGTTGGCTGTTTCTTGCCGTGAAGAACGCAGGTTTGTCATTGGCCCAGATAGCGGCGACGGCCGTGCCTATGGCGATCGTCTGGCTCGCGATTTCCGTCGCCCTAGGGCGCACCCTGGAGCGCCGCGCTGCGGTTCCATATGCTCTTTAGCTGTGAGGAGTAAGCTCCGATGTCGTTAAGCGGATTCCAACGGGCCACTGGAGCCCCTTCGCGACGTGAAGTTCTGCGGCTCGGCAGCCGTTGCGCGGTGGCTATGGCCGCTAGCACCTACCTGGGAAGGCTTGCTGCTATAGGTGAGGCCCGCGCTGACGAACCATCGCTCATCACCCGCCCTATCCCGCGAACCGGCGACCGGCTCCCTGTCGTTGGCCTCGGCACTTCGCAGGTTTTCGAGGTCGGCGACGATCCGGCCGAGCTTGCGCCGCTTGCCCAGGTCTTGCGCACTCTGGTGTCGGGCGGGGGCAAAATAGTTGACACTGCCTCTACGTACGGTAGCGCGGAACACGTGGTAGGTGAATTGCTCGTGCAGACCGGGTTACGCCCGCGGATTTTTATCGCGACTAAACTCGAGTCTTACGAGATGAACCAACAGGCCTTTCAGGATTCGATGCAACGGCTTCACGCGAGCAAGATTGACCTGATGCAGTACCACAACGTAACGGACCCCAACACCAGCCTGGCTGCGATGCGTGAATGGCAGCAACAGGGCTTGTGCCGGTACATCGGAATCACCTCAACCCGCCACTCAGACTTCGACGCGGTCGAGGCGATCGTGCGGCGCGAAAAGCCAGACTTTGTGCAGATTGACTACGCCTTGGACGACCGCCTTGCCGAACAAAGGATTATCCCGACCTGCGCCGACCTCGGCGTCGCGATCTTGGTGGCGTTGCCGCTAGGACACGGGCGATTGATGCGGACCGTGCGCAACGAGCCTTTGCCGACATGGGCGGCTGACTTCGACGCGAAGAGCTGGGCGCAATTCTTTCTTAAGTTTGTGCTCGGCAATCCGGCGATTACCGCGGTGATCCCTGGCACCGGCAATCCCGCGCACATGGCCGACAATCTCGGCGCCGGCCGTGGCAAGCTGCCCACACCAGCCCAGCGCAAGCTGATGGTGCAGTGGTCAGAGTCAATCTAATGATGCAGGCCTCGCTGTTAATGGGTGCCAGTTTGGGAGAAGCGGTCCGCTCCGATTGAAGTCTCGTGGGTAGTGTCGCGGGGTTGGTGGAAAAGTGAAAAGGCGTCAAGATCCGGCGAGTTGAGCCACAACTCGCGCCCGCCGATGAGCGGGTTTCGGAGGATGACGCCATGGAGAGGGATAGCAGGAGTCACTTGGCGGGAAAAGGCGCGCTTGAGGAGCTGATGCGGGAGCGGATTCGCGGGACGATCGAGGCGATCGTCGAGGAGGAGCTGGAGGCAGCCTTGGGCGCCGCGCGGTCGCAGCGAGTCGGCGCCAATCGCGTCGGCTATCGGCATGGCAAACGCGCGCGAAGCCTGAGCACCAGTCTGGGCGCGACCACGATCATGATGCCGCGAGCTCGGATCGCAGATGACGACGGCCGAAGGCGCGAGTGGCGCAGTGCGATCATTCCGCGCTACCAACGGCGCACCGAGCGGGTGGACGAGGCGATCCTCGGGGTCTATTTGAGCGGCACCAACACCCGCCGCCTGCGTGGCGCGCTCTCCCCGCTGCTGCGCGGTGCGCCGCTGTCGAAAGACGCGGTGTCGCGCCTGGTCGGGCGGCTGCGCGAGGACTTCGCAGCATGGGCGAAGCGAGATCTCGCCGAGCTGAAAGTCCGCTACCTGTTTCTCGACGGCTGGTATCCGCGGGTGCGGATCGGTAAAAAGCGGGTGCGAGTGCCGGTGCTGGTCACCCTGGGCGTGTGCGCGGACGGGCGCAGGGTGATCTTGGACCTCAGGCTGGCGGGAGTGGAGAGCGAGCGCGCCTGGCTCGATGCGGTCCACTCGCTGGTCATCCGCAACCTCGGCGCTCCGCTGCTGGCGGTGATCGACGGCAACCCGGGTCTGGCCGCGGCGCTCAAAGCGCAATGGCCGAAGCTCACGCTCCAACGCTGTACCAACCATAAGCTCTGGAATCTGCTCGCCAAGGCCCCGGCCCATCTGCGCGAGGAGCTGGCCGAGGATTACCGGCGCATGATCTACGCGGAGAGCCGGGCCGCCGTGGAGCAGGCGCGGGTCGGGTTTGTGCGCAAGTGGAAGCTGCGCTGCAAGGCCGTCGCGGCCAGCTTCGAGGAGGCCGGCGAAGAGCTGTTCACCTTTACTGCCTTCCCGTCTTCGCAATGGAAGGCGCTGCGCACCACCAACGCACTGGAGCGGATCAACGAGGAGTTCCGCCGGCGGACCAAAACCCAGGCTTCGCTTCCCAACGAGGAGGCGGTCCTGCTCCTGCTCTTCGGGCTGCTGCGCAGCGGACAGGTGAAGTTGCGGCGCCTGGTCGGCTGGCACGACCTCAACCCCGTCAACCAACAACCGGAGGCAGCCTAATACCAACTTGATGCTTCAACTGCTCAGCCTGCCGCGAAGATCCGATGCCTACTGCTTTTCCACCAATTGACAGACACCACC
>JAJYYI010000080.1 GCA_021801125.1 Deltaproteobacteria bacterium
GCGCCGGTTTGCCGGGGTGGAGCTGGGCGAGGACACGGTGCCGGATGAGACCACCATCCTGCGCTTTCGCCAGCTGCTGGAGCGGCACGGCCTGACCAGCGCAATCTTCACGCGATTGGCGACTTGCTCGAAGCCCGCGGCCTGTTGCTGCGCGCGGGGACGATCGTCGACGCGACCATCATCGCGGCGCCGAGTTCCACCAAAAATGCCGCTGGGGCGCGCGACCCGAGATGAAGCAGACGCGCAAGGGCCGCAACTGGCACTTCGGGATGAAGCTGCACATCGGGGCGGACCCGCGCGGTATCGTGCACAGCGTAATCGCGACCGATGCCGCGGTCGCCGATGTGACCCAGCTGCCGGAGCTTTTGCACGGCCATGAGCGTGAGGTGTTCGGCGACCAGGCGTACTGGAAGGAAGACGACCGCAGGTTCCTTGAGTCGCGCGGGATCCATTATCGGATCAATCGCCGTCCCACCTATCGCCGAGCGTTGAGCGAGCGTTGGCGGATGATCAATCGGGCGCGCTCGCGCACCCGCACCTGCGGCGAGTATCCCTTCCGCGTGCTCAAGCAGTTGTGGGGCTTCACCAAGGTCCGATATCGCGGCCTGACCGAGAACCTGGCGCGGGCCCAGACCATATTCGCACTGGCCAATCTCTATCAACTGCGCCGTTGACTGCCCCCGGCCGAAGCGAGGTGTTCGCTGTGAGGCAAATAATGCAACCCGCAAGCGCCGCCCGCCACCCGCGGGCGGCCAATAACCAGTCGAATCCACGTTCCGCCCCTAATCCTCATCACCTTCATCCCAAACGACCACCAAACAACGACCTATCCAGAGCTTCCCTAGAGCCTGCTATGGCCGCGGGCCATCCTGTCGAAAGCGTCTAAGAGTCGTTCGCGCCACGCATGAAGCGGATCGGCGACCTCCAACACCTCGAGCGGGCTGGAGCAGCGGATCCACTGCAACGTCCCGAAGAGGATGTAGTCAGCGTACGCAGGCGACTGCCCGCAAAGGAAAGGCTGGCCATGAAGCATCGGCCGCACCAGTTCAAGGCTTTGCTGGAGCCGCTCCATGTAAATCGGGCGTTCGGCCTGTACGCGCTCAAGGCTGTTCTGGAAGCGAGCCTCGCGCGAGGCGCGAAAATAGTCACGGTCGTCGGGATGGACGCGATCGTGGATATCCTTGACGACCATCCGAATCAGTTTGGAGTTGACTTCGTTATCGACCCAGATGTTGAAAAATTTCGTGAGGCTACGCCCGTACCCACCGCCGAACAACGACGGCCGCTCGGGATACTTATCTTCCAGATAACAGGCGATAGCCCAGGAGTCGCTGACCACATCGTCGCCGTCGACCAGGACCGGCACCTTCGTTTGCCCGCTGAAAGCGATAAGCTCTTTGTCGGTGAATTTGCACGGAATGCAATCAGCGGTCAGCTGCTTGTGGGCCAAGGCCATTCGCGTTCGCCAGCAATACGGGCTGAACCGCCTGTCGCCCGCGCCAACCAGTTCGTAGACTCTAAGCGCCATGAGCCGTCCTCGTTGGGTTAGTTTCATCAGTGTAGATGCTCGAAGAGGTGGAGGCCAAGGCCCACCTGTGCCAAGGCACGGAATGACCGGCACCCAGAGCACACCGAGCGGTTGCGCGGCTGCTCATGGCGGTTGCAGTTCACTCATCGTCTCGATTAAGCGACCGGCTGCAAACCGGTCCGCGCTTCACGCGCCAGGGGGAGATTTTGCCGTCCCTTTTCACGGCAGGCGCTTTGACCATTTTGGTTAGTTTTGCGACTTTCGCGCCGCTTTTTGGCCGAAAAACGGTTATATAGACCCATCTGCGCTTGATGAAACAAGCCAGGTAGCGTAGAAAGAGGACGAATTATCAAGTGGAGTAGGCGGCCTGATGGCAGATGGCTTTACCTTGTGGTTCACCGGGCTTTCCGGAGCCGGCAAGTCAACCCTGGCGCAACTCGTAGCCGCGGAGCTTAACCGTCGCGGCCACCGTGTCGAAGTGCTCGATGGAGATGAAGTCAGAACCAACCTTTCTAAGGGTCTTGGCTTCTCCAAAGCGGACCGCGACACCAACATCCGAAGGATCGGCTACGTATGTAAGCTCCTTGCGCGCAACGGGGTGATTGCCATTGCCGCGGCGATCTCACCTTACCGGGAGGTTCGCGACGAGGTGCGCCGCATGCATGACCGCTTCGTCGAAGTGCACGTCAAATGTTCGCTAGGTCGATTGATCGAGCGCGACGTAAAGGGACTGTATAAAAAGGCGTTGGCCGGCGAAATCCGCGAATTTACCGGAATTTCCGATCCCTATGAGCCGCCGCTCAACCCTGAGATCGTGATTGAGACTGACGACGAGCCGCCGAAGGCGAGTCTGGTTCGTCTGGTAACCACCCTGGAAAGGCTTCATTACATCGAGCGCAACGGCCTGCCCTAAACGGCACGAGCGGCAACGGGACCAATTGAGCGTGCCGGCGCGTTGCCGACGTCGTCAAAGGCTATCTCCGTAGCGTTAGTAACGCATCACGGCGGCACCCGGAAGCTTGAGGCGCACGGCTTTTGCGAAACGGCTCTTGCGGCGCAGCGCTCGATAAGAGAAGATCACGAAGCGTCGGCGCGCCCTTAGCTCAGCGGATTAGAGCAGCAGACTACGGATCTGCGGGTCGGGGGTTCAAATCCCTCAGGGCGCGCCAGAAAAACCCAGTAAATTCAAGGTTGTCGACGATTCGGCCAATGGCGCATCGGGGCTAGCGGAGCGTTAGCTATCGGCTAGCTATCAAAGCGCCAAATCGGGGCGCGTGAAGGCGGTCACCTGGGCTGTGGCTTTCAAGCGCGGACCCGCGGACCGTGCAGACGCTGTACGGCCCGCTAGGGAGGCTCGCTCAAGTCCAAGCCGCAAAGCGCATTGCCTAGCGAAACAGGGCAGGGTGTTAAGCCGCGCCACCTGGGCGAAGCTCGTCAGCCCGCTGCCCTAGCCGTCGGTTGCGGTGCACTCTGCTGCACCGCACAACACCGTGGCGCGGGCCGCACTCGTACCCCATAGCGTAGTGTTGTCTTGGCACTTTCTGATCCACGGGGCGGTGTTGAACTGGTTGTGGAACGCGCCGTGGGCCCGGTGCTTCCTCCCCCCACGAGTTTCGCATTGAAATCGACCATAGTACCGCATCTCTCGTCCGGGTACGCAAGCGGCGCTGGAGCGTTGAGCGCGCGGTTAATTCCCGCCATTAAGGAGGTCGTGCCCCTAGTGGTGGGAAACGTCTGAAGCCGCACAGGCGGTCAAGCCTCGACGCCTTGAGCATATACAGCGCCCGCTCGCAGCAACAAAGCAGACAACGCGATGAGCGCCAGGCTATTTTTCCCCTGCAAGTTCTCCTTGTTGTCCCCCAAGGTTGGTGGCAAACGCCGCCGACGCCCCCAGATTGTGCCGAGTTCGGGCCAAGAGCGCCAACGTGAGCATCTTTTGCGGCTGATAACCGTGGCCAGGAATGCGGCGAGCAGCGAGAAACGGGGCGGCATTCGAGGAGCGGCGGCCGGCCAACAAATATCGCGCGCCAGAAGCTTAAGAGAGAATCTCGTACGGCAATCCCATGCGGCCTTCCGCCACCGCGGGCGGGCAGCGCCCGATTTCCGCAGCGCGCTTACAAACCTGCGTATAAATCGGTCGCGGATTGATCGTTCTTACTCTACATTCGTAAACTGTGGTGCAACCCGTCCCTCAGCCAAGAAGACAGACGCGCTCGTTCGCCCAACTCAAGGGCTTGAGGGGCACATTGGTGCTGAGGTTTCTCGCGCAGCCGGCTGCAGGGGCGGCATGGGGGTTTGGCTATTGGCGTTTGGTTTTCTGCTTGTCTGGCTGGGAAAGGCGAGGGTGCGGCGGGGCGCGCTTTAAAGCGCGGGCGCCGATGGCGTATCGTTATCTTGGGTGGATAAGCGGGAGCGAAGCGGGCGCCGTGGGGAACTGGAGCGAAGCGGGGTCAATTTTGCGTGGGCAACGTTGTGGGCCTGGGCGTGTGCTGGCCTGTGTGCTGTGCGGGGCGCTGAGCCTGGCGGGCGCGAGCGGATGCGCCTTTTCGCGGGGGGATTTGGGGACGCCGTTTAAGGACAGCGACGTTGCGGCGATCAAGAAGGGCCACACGACGCAGGGCGAGGTTGTCGCCCTGCTCGGAGCGCCGGACACGATCAAGGAGATCAACCATCAGGAGGTCTTTCACTACTATCGCTACACCCTCAAGCACGGCACCGTTTTGGTGTTCACCCGCGTCAATGTCGCGGGCGACGACCTCTACGTGTTCTTTGACCGCGAGGGGGTGGTGGACCGGGTGTTGTTCGGAAAGCAGACGCCTGGGCTAAAGTTTCAATACTGGCCGTTCGGCAAATAGGTAGCGAGCGATGCCTTACGGGGTTCGGACGGCGGGGCTGATGCTGGCGGTAATGCTGGGCGCGGCGGGCTGTGGTCCTTTCGGCTGGACGCGACTTACCGTTAACCATCCGTTGAGCGAGCAGGATGTCGCCTTTATCCGGCCGGGTGAGACCAAGCTGGAGGAGGTGACCAAGCGGCTGGGCGCGCCGACGATGCTGGAGCAGACGGCGGTCGGGATGGTCGCCAGTTACTACTACTACGACGGCCGATATTTTGGCATCGATCTGACCTATCCGTTGAACTTTTTTGGTCCAGTCTCGCTGACTCCGCACGGCGTGAACCTGCGGAACATGGGGGTTGGCATGGACATGTTCCAGGTCGCCTACGACGCGCGCGGCGTGGTCCAGTACGACGCCTTTGCCCATCGCTCGGATATCTCGCGCTACAAGGCCTGGCCATTCGAAGACCGCCTGCCGCGCATGAGCCCCACCGAACTGGGCCCCTAGCACGGCCTGCCCAGCGCTCCCCCGCGCCCGCCTTCTCCGCGCCTTCCCGCCTCGCCCGCCGCGAGGCTTGGCGAACCGCCCATATCTGCCACCGCGCAAGCCCAAGCCCACTTCCGCAAATCGTAAAACCGCAAGAAAGCAGCGGGGTTAGCGCGGGATTAGCTTT
>JAJYYI010000036.1 GCA_021801125.1 Deltaproteobacteria bacterium
CTGTTGAGTCTTAAAAACGCCGGCCAGGCCGGCCTTAACCGGATCACGCAGGCCGTTTTCTCTACTTCGATCTGGTACGCTTTCGCGGGGCATCTCACCCAAGAGAAGGATGAGGAATGCTCCGGCCTGGTTTATAGGGCGCACCATGCCGCGAGACTCTTTGTTGCGGCAGCTACGCCTCACCCGATGCGTTCTCCACCCTCAAGTTGCTGGAATGACTTGCGCGAAACGAAGATGCTCGCGCGATACGGTGCGAAGCTTATGCTCTCGTCACTTATCATAATCCTGCAGCGTCCGTTAGACCATCTTAGTTCGCCGAATATTGACGGTAAGCTTCGCATCCGCCGCTGCTAGGTCGCTTTGCCTGACGTCGCCGGCGGATTGGCTACTCCTGCGTTTCAGGTTTTTCTCCGGGCAGAACAGGAGAGACGTGAATCACCACATGTCGATTCCTAAGCACGAACTCTGCGTGCTGCCGGTTCAAACGGACATCCCCGTTTTCGGCTGCGACGCGAAACGCGTTATAACCCTTGCACTTTTAAATAAACGCAATGGATCTCTCAGTGCAAGGCTTGCGCGTCCTTTTTGGATCGAACTGCGCGCCGTGGTTAAACCGCTTGCGCTAACTGCCAGGCGGCTTTGGAAGCTGGTTCGCTGGCAGATCATTTGATTGATCTACCTGCCGTTGCACGGTTGCGCGGTCAAGTGCTCAGCCGATGGCGAGCAGGTGGAGGACACTTGCCTGCTAGGCCCGTTGCGGTGCTCGCCGCCCACTGCCGCAAGTAGTTAGGCAATCGGATTGCTTCCCGGTTTGGCCTGTGGGAGCCGTCGCAAAAGACCCTGCAGGGTCAAGCCTGTATGCCAGGTCGCAGGGACGTTTGCCCGGCATCATGCGGTGGTGGAAGAACTCGAACTGCGATCGTCGACGATAATCGATAAGCGCCTTCTCATTCGCGCACGGGGCTCGGGACGAAAGAACGATCTGGGTGCAAGCGCTCCGCGCCTTGCCCCTTTCGTCCAGCCTTTTGCCGGCAAGGGGGAAGCGAGCCGACAAGTTTTCACGAGGGTCGCGCAGGCTTGCTTATTTTGTTTATCATAGAAGAGGAAGTGCCTGATTGGTCGTTGAGAGTTGCGTATCGGCGATTACGAATCTTTAAAAAGTTTGTAACACTTTTATTATCCTAATGTCCCGGCGCGAAGATCTGGTCTGCGGTCTTGTACGAGACGCCTAGCCTAAGCTCAGAATTGTAGTGGCATCAGTGACCGCGCGTGGCGCAGGAAGAGTGCCTTACGTCTATCGACGACGAGGTGCAGGGCGCTTCTGCGTTCAAGGAAAACCAGACCTATGAAGTTTGTACAGTGGAGGGCTCGTGTTCGGCAGCCGGTTGGGGAAACCTTGGCCGGCTACGGCATGACCCTTATCTTCGTCGGGGCCGCCTTAGGCGCCGATCTCTTTTTGGAGCGGCATGTGTCTGGGACGGCGACGCATCCGACGCCTCCGTTTTTCACGGCGGTCATGCTCAGCGCTTGGTTCGGTGGTGTCGGTCCAGGCCTGCTTGCCGTCCTGGTGTCCATTCCGACGATCGAGTACTACTTCGGTCACCCCATACATGCGCTTGGCGGCGCCTCGACCCTGATTATCTTTACGCTGTCGGCTTTGTTTATCGCCTGGTTGAGCGGAATTCAGACCGAGACAGCCCATTTGCTGTCGGAAGCGCGAGATGAACTCGAAATTCGCGTGGAAAAACGGACGGCGGAACTGAAGAGAGCCAATGAGGCATTGCTGGCCGAGATAGCCAATCGCAAACAAGCTGAAGAGGCGTTGCTAACCGCGCAGGCGCAGCTAGCTCACGTGACCCGAGTGACGACGTTAGGTGAGTTTGCGGCCTCTATCGCTCACGAGATCAAGCAGCCGTTAACGGCTATTGCCACCAATGCGAACGCCTGCCTGCATTGGCTTGCCGGCGAAAGCGCTAATATTGAGGAAGCGCGCCAAACCGCGGCGAGAATTGTAAGGGACGCGATGCGCACCGGCGAGGTGCTCGACAGAATTCGCGGGATGCTAAAGCAAAACGCGCTTCAGGTAGGCCGCGTCAACGTTAACGACATGATCCACGAAGTGCTGGAACTGACCGCGGGCGAGTTCCTAAGAAGCCGGGTGGTTTTGCGGACCGAGTTGGCGCCGGAGGATCTCACTGTCGTCGGCGATCGTGTTCAGCTTCAGCAAGTCGTGCTCAACCTGGTCATGAACGGCATCGAAGCGCTCGAAGCCGTCACCGACCGGCCGCGCGAGCTTCTTGTCTCTACCAGTAATGAGTCGCACTCGGGTGAAATTCTGGTATCGGTGCGCGACTCGGGCACGGGCACGGAATGCAAGGATACCGAAAGTCTCTTTCGCCCTTTTTACACCACCAAGGCTGGCGGAATGGGAATCGGACTGTCTATCAGCCGCTCTATCGTCGAGAATCATGGGGGGCGCCTGTGGGGAGTGATAAACGAGGATCGCGGCATGACCTTCCAGTTCATACTCCCGTCTTGCGCGAAGGATCAGGATGCACGAGCAGGAGCCGACCATCTTTCTGGTTGACGACGATTTTGCCGTGCGCGAGGCCCTCAGCGGCCTTCTGCGGGCGATGGGCTTCGTGGTGAGCACGTTCGCCTCCGCGCACGAGTTCCTTGCTGCGTCGCGCCGTGACGCCCCAGGATGCCTGGTGCTTGATTTGCGGATGCCGGGTTTGAGCGGCATCGATCTGCAGCAAGAGTTGGTTCGCGCTGGCACTTCGGTTCCGATCGTCTTTATTACCGCGTACGGAGATGTTCGCACGTCGGTTCAAGCGATGAAATTCGGAGCCGTGGACTTTTTATCTAAGCCCTTCACCGACCAGGAATTGCTGGAAGCCGTAAGGCGCGCGCTTGCGCGCGACCTCGCCGAACGGCAGCAACGTGCCGCTCTGGCCGCTCTTCGCGAGCGTCTCAAAACTCTGACGGCGCGTGAAAGTGAAGTGATGAGACTGGTAGTTGCAGGGCTCCTCAACAAACAAATCGCCGCCGAGCTCGGTCTGAGCGAAATAACGGTCAAGATTCACCGCGCCCGGGTGATGCAAAAAATGGGCGCCCGATCTTTGCCGGACCTGGTAAGGATGACCGAACACCTTGACGCAGGAATGGCCCGTCTGCCAATAGATTCCTTCAAAGTGTAGTTTCGCCACCCGCCCTGCTCGACTGGGGCTTTGCCCCTATCTCCAGAGCAATCGTCCCGAGCTAGTTATACCAACGTATAATAGCTTTCGGTTTTTGGAGTGCGGTATCTTCTGTCGCAAAGGAGAAAGTTGACGCAGAACAAAGAGCATGAGCTGGGAGGCGGCCTCAGCCCGCTAATAGTCGTCATTGACGACGAGGAATCGGTGCGCGATGCGATCGCGGGCCTTCTCAAATCCAAGCGCTTCAGAGCGCATGCGTTCGAATCGGCTGAGAGGTTTCTCAGTTCAAGCGATGTTTCAGCCACCGCTTGCCTTATCCTCGACGTGAGAATGCCGGGGATGGACGGACTGGAGCTCCAGCGTGAACTAACCGCGCGAGGCCGCACGCTCCCAGTTATTTTCATCACCGCGCAGGCAGATGAGGGAGTGCGAGCACGGGCCATGCAGGAGGGGGCGATAGACTTCTTGTTCAAGCCTTTTACCGACGAAGCGTTGCTAGCGGCGGTCGGTGCGGCGCTCGAGGCCGTTTGATAGTGCGTAACACTTGCGTGGTGGAAGGCTGAACGAAAATCGCGCCGTGTTCAGCGATTGTAGGCCAAGCAGTCCTGCAGGCAACGTTGGTACAATCGCTGTGTTGCGATTGACGCGATCGCTACTTCGCCGAGCATACGGGCGGTGGAATTTCGGTTGCGGTGAAACATGCTTACGACGGTTCAACGAAGCAACGAGATGACGGAACAAACCTTCATTCAACGAAGTTACTGCTTGAGATTTGAGCCGAGTACAACAGCTGAACAGGTCTATCGCCACGTCGTTGACAGCCCGGTTCTGCGTTGAGCCGTTTCGTTAAAGTCAAAGTCCTCGTCGGCGCTCTAATGCTTGGCATAGCGTCGTCGTCTGGGTTTGCGCCAGTGCAAGCGGCTGATTCCGCAAATAACAACGGCTGGGTGGAAACATTGCGGACGCCGCAACCCGAGCGGAGCGATCGGCCTTTACCAATCAACTTAGCGACTGCTTTGGCTCTTTCGGGCGCCCGGCCGCTAATCATCAGAGCCGCGGAAGCAGCGGCGTGGATTGCGGAAGCACAGCTTCAGCGTGCCAAGGTTCTTGGTGTTCCGGCTCTCAATCTCGGAATGGTCTATATACGGCATGACGGAATCGGTCCGGATTTCAACCGCGGCTTAAACCATCCCTTCTCCCCAACTTCTCAATCTCAACCTATTAACCAAAACGTAAACTACTTGTACTTGGGCGGTAGTATCTACCGTATCGTCCCGCTGACCGATGTGATCTTTGATCCCCTTGCTGCAAGACGGGTGCTGAACGCCCGACGAGCGGATATCCAGACGGCCAAGAACGACGCGCTCATGGAAACCGCCGACGCCTATTTCAGCGTGCACCAGTATCGAGGACAGTACGCCGGCGCCCTCGACGCTGTGATTCGCGGCCGTAAGCTCGTCTCCCGAATCGCGGGTTTGAGCGAAGACCTCGTACCGACAGTCGAGGTTGACCGCGCGATGCGGCTGCTCGCCGACCTGGAACAGGCTGCTGCCTTGGCGCGAGAAAGATGGCGAGTTGCGAGCGCAAATCTAACTCAGGTACTTCGCCTCGACCCCAGCGCGGTAATCGTGCCGCTTGAGCAAGACCATTTGCAGTTAACCCTGATCGATCCGTCTCGTCCGCTCAATGAGCTGCTCCGGATCGCGCTTACGTACCGTCCGGAGCTTTCTTCGCAAAGAGCGCTTGTTGAGGCGGCGGAAGAGCGCGTGCGGCGCGAGAAGTATCGTCCGTTTCTGCCCGTCATCTTCCTGACCGGCTACCAGACGCCAAACCACTACCGAATGCAGGAAGGACTTTTCGGCACCGGCACGAGCGGGCGACTGACATATTGGGGTATGCGTGAAGATTTGAGCATCCAGCTCGCTTGGGAATTTGAAAACCTTTTCTTCGGGAACCTCGCGCGAGTTAAAAAGCAGCGCGGCGAGGAGTCTCGCGAGATCGTTAAGCTGTTCCAGGTTCAG
The DNA here is from genome assembly GCA_021801125.1 of Deltaproteobacteria bacterium. Taxonomy (GTDB): domain Bacteria; phylum Desulfobacterota; class Binatia; order Binatales; family Binataceae; genus JAJYYI01. The sequence continues at coordinate 5,222 of JAJYYI010000036.1, forward strand.
GACACCGTGGCGGCCGAGGTTACTAAAAGTCAGGCGAGGCTTCAATCGGCGGCGGTGCGAGTGCTGGAGGCTGAGCGCTCGATGCACGAGGCAGTGCGTAACTTCGACGGAAACTTCGAAGGGCTGCTTCATACCAAGCGATTCGAGAATTTTCTACACTTAGTTATAAGGCCGCAGGAATCCGTCATCGCGCTTCAGCATCTACTGGTTTCCTACAATGAGTATTTTGCTACGGTCGCGGAGTATAACCGTGCGGAGTTTGCGCTGTTCCACGCGCTCGGCTATCCGGCGCAGGAGGTCGCAAGATTCCGTCCGCCTGGCTACATCGTTCCAATTAGAACAACACGAGGCTTTGGTCTGCCTCCAGTCGACGTGGGTCCGCCTCCCGCGACGCGATGACATGAGTGGCTGCGAAGATAAACTGAATCGAAGAGAGACAAAGCGCGTCTCTAATGGGTGCCGGGCCAGGCATGCAAGGCCGTTTTGCGTGACGCTCGCCGTGAAACCCGCAGATTGCAGCACGGTGCGTCGAATTCCTTCGCTAGCTAATCAAAGAAGACTAAGAGGAACCAGCTAAATGAAGCGCTGTGGCCGATTGATGATCATTTTGGTCCCTCTGCTCGTGTGCGTTGCGCAACCACCTTGCCGTGCCCAGATGACCTTGCCGCCGTCGGTCCCTCTGCCTCGAGAGGCAAAAATGACGCTGAAGCCGGCTCCACTCGAGCCGTCGGATATCGCGCTTCCGATTAACCTGGCCACCGCTTTGCGTCTTTCTAACGCCCGACCTCTGATAGTGACCGGGGCGCAGGCGGCTGCCTGGACGGCCGAGGCGCAGCTCCAACATGCTCACGTTCTGTGGGTTCCCAATTTCAATCTGGCATCCGATTACATCCGTCACGACGGCTACGGTCCGGACTTTAATCGCGGTATCAACACCGCAGCCAGACCGCTGGGCCAGAATGTCAACTTCCTGTATACCGGCGCCGGCTTCACAAACATCACTCAGAGCACCGACATTATTTTCGAGCCTTTGGTCAGGCGAAGGATTTTGAATGCTCGGCGCTGGGATATTGAAACCGCCAAAGACGACGCTCTATTTGCTACGGCTAAGGCTTACTTCGCCGTGCATCAGTATCGAGGGCAGTACGCTGCCGCGCTCGACGTGGTGGAGCGCGGCCACAAGCTGGTTGATCGGATCGCTCATCTGACGGTCGATTTGGTTCCCAAGGTCGAGTTTGACCGCGCGGTGCGCATGGAGGCTGATATGGAACAGGCCGCCGCGCTGGCGCGAGAAAGATGGCGGGTCGCAAGTGCCAATTTAACGCAGATTCTCCGCCTCGATCCTCGTGTCGTACTTATGCCTCTGGAAGAGGACCATCTGCAGGTCACACTGATCGATCCTTCTCGTCCGCTGGAGGAGCTGATTCCGATCGGCTTGCTGCATCGCCCCGAACTCGCCTCGCAACACGAGATCGTCGAGGCGGTGGCGCAGCGGATTCGCAGGGAGAAGGGGCGTATCTTGCTGCCCAGTCTATGGCTGACCGGCTTCCAGACGCCGTATGAGTTGATCCAATTCGGCGCCCAGGGTATCGGCCAAGGTTCCGCGATGAATCTCTGGAGCTGGCGCAACGATATCAGCCCGCAAGTACTCTGGACCGCCGAGAACCTCGGCATGGGAAACCTTGCGCGAATCAAGGAGCAGCGCGGCGAGCAATCGCTGGAGATCGTTAAACTGTTCAACATACAAGATACCGTGGCCGCAGAGATTACGCGGGCCCAGGCAAGGCTTCAATCAGCGGCGGTCAGAGTGCTCGAGGCCGAGCGTTCTGCGCGCGAGGGGATAATCAATTATGATGGAAACTACGAAGGTTTGACCCAGACCAGCCGCTTTCACAACGTCCTAGTCGAGATTTTCCGACCGCAGGAAGCCGTTATCGCGCTCGAGCATCTGTTGACGTCTTACAACGAGTACTTTGCGACCGTCGCGGAGTATAATCAGGCGCAGTTCGAGATGTTCTGGGCGTTGGGCTATCCGGCTGAGGAGCTTTCCAAGCTCAATCCGCCCGGTCAGGTGCACCCGGTCAAAACGACGCGAGTTCCGTACATGCCGGAGGTTGACGCAGGACCGCCGCCGGCGACCCGCTGAGCCTGGCAACCGCCCGGAGCCAAGAGGAATGGCAAATAAGCCGCAGAGAAACTCTTTCGAGGATCGCTCATGAGTCCGACTAGCGCTGCAATGCGTCACCCGATCACGACGCTGATGGCTGTCGTGGCCTTGATCAGCGCCGGATTCCTCGCATTCACCAGCATGCGAGTCGACATTTTTCCTTCTCTCAACGTCCCCAAGATTTACGTCTTCCTCGATTACGTTGGCATGACTCCGGAGCAAATCGAGGGGTTCATCGTCAACGAGCTTGAGTTGTACTTCCAGTATGTCGACGGCGTCTCGGATATCGACACGCGCAATATTCAGCAGGTCGCTCTGGTCGAACTCTCCTTCTTCCCAGGCACGGACATGGGCCAGGCGATGGCGCAGGTCGTGGCGATGTCGGACCGAGCGATGTCATGGATGCCGAAGGGGACTCTGCCGCCCATGATAATGCGAATGGACCTCGGCAGCGTTCCGGTGGGCTATCTCGTATTCGAGAGCCGGAAAACGTCGCTCGGAGCGATGGGCGACTTGGCGAACAACAACGTTCGACCTTTGGTGCAGAAATTCGTTCCGGGCACGGTCGCGATCTCGCCGTTCGGCCCGAACATGCGCTCGATTATCGTCAGCGTCGATCCCGACCGGCTCTTGGCCTACGAGCTAAACCCGGATGACGTCATCGCCGCCCTAGCCAGGGGGAATACGATCATTCCGGGCGGTAACGTCTACGTTCATGATTCGATGCCCATATCGAGCAACAACGCAACCGTGGGCACGACCGAGATTCAGAAGCTGGGCGCTATTCCGCTCAGAATGGGACGAAACGTCTATCTCAGAGACGTCGCGACGTTTGCGGACGATGCGGACATCACCTACGGCTACGCGTTGGTGAGAGGCAAAAAGTCGGTTTATCTGCCGGTCATAAAAAAACCCGAGGGTTCGACTTTGGAGGTTGTGAGTGACGTTCGTAAATACTTGCACGTGTTTCAGGATGCGGTATTCAAGGACGTCAAGCTCAGCTTTCAGTTCGACGAATCACCCACGGTGGTTGAGGCGATCAAGAGCGTGGCGACCGAAGGGTTGATCGGCGCGGGATTGACCGGCCTGATGATCCTCCTGTTCCTCGGCGATCCTCGCAGCGTGACCTTGGTCGTGGTGAATATCCCGCTTGCCTTGCTCGGCTCGCTCGTCGGGCTCTGGATTACCGGCAACACGATCAACGTGATGTCGCTCGGCGGCATGGCCCTGGCGATCGGCATTTTAGTAGACGAAGCCACGGTGACCATCGAGAACACCCACGTGCAGTTGGAGCACACGGCCAACGTTGCTACGGCGGCCTTGCGCGCAAACCTCGAGACGGCCGTTCCGCGCTTGTTGGCCTTGGTTAGTATTCTGTCGGTCTTTATTCCGACGTTCGTCATGAAAGACCCATTGCGCGCGTTGTTCATGCCGTTGACGCTGGCGGTGGGCTTCGCGATGATCTCGTCGTACGTGCTTTCCAGCACGCTTGTGCCGGTTCTCACCGTTTACCTGCTCAGGCATCACGAGAAGGAAGAAGACGGCGAACAGAAGCCGGGGCTGTTCGACCGCATGCTTGCGGTTTATACGAAGGTCGTGGCTTGGTTTATCAAGCGACACCGCCTTGCCGTTCTGGGCTATTTCGGTGTGTGCGCCTTGATTCTAATCGGCCTCGGGCTCCAGGTGGGGACCGAGTTGTTTCCCCAAATCGACTCGGGTGAGTTTGTGCTTCGCTTTCGGTCTCCGCCCGGCTCGAACTACGAACTGACCAGGGAGATGGCCGACAAGCTGCTGGAAGAAATAAGACGCGAGGCCAAGCCCGAGAACGTCGAGATGGACCTCGGCTTTGCCGGCCAGGTTGCTCCGAACTTTGGTATCGATAATATGGCGTTGTTCATGCGCGGGCCGGACGACGGTTGGCTGCGGGTCCAGCTTCGCGAGGACAGCGGAATCAGGCTTGATGAATTTCGCGAACGGCTTCGCAAAATCCTGCCCGAGCGAGTGATCCCCTGGCTGGACCGGCGGCTGGCGGAGGGAGGATTAACGCCCGAACAGGCCGAACGAGAGGCAAGAAAGGTGGTCTTCGGCTTCCAGCCGGGTGATATCGTGAGTCAGGTGATGAGCTTCGGCGCGGAGACTCCGATAGGAGTTCGCGTCGTCGGCACCAACCTCGACCTGATTCGCCAACACGCGGAGCAGATACACGACAGGATGACGCAGATACGCTATCTGCGCGACGTTGGGTACCTGCAGGAGTTGGACTATCCAAGCGTCGATATTGAGATCGACCGCGAGAAGGCTAACCTAAGCGGCGCCACGGTTGAGGACGTCAAACACGCGCTGGTGATGGCGACCTCGTCTACCCGCTTCACCAACCTTAATTATTGGATCGACGAGCGGACCGGCTTTGACTACTTGGTCCAGATCGAAGTGCCGCCCTTCCGGATCGCGAAGCCCGACGATCTGGGGACTCTGCCGCTCCGGACGGTTAACCCAGTTGTCCCGCTTATGGTTCGCGACGTGGCGACGATTCGGCAAAGCCTGCGACCTGGCGAGATCGACCGCGATATGTCGCAACGCTATGTGACGATAACCGCGAACGTCGAGGGAGAGGATACGGGAAGAGCGGCACGCCAAGTCGAGGCCGCGATCAACGCTGCAGGGACTCCGCCGCGTGGCGTGCGGGTTGAGACATTGGGTCAGCTTCCGCAGATGGAGGCGATGTTCCATGCACTCGGGATAGGCCTGGGAATCGCGGTATTTGTTATTCTGGTGCTCCTGATCGCGTATTTTGAGGTACCGCGTCTGGGAATTATCTCCGTCAGCGCAGTCCCAGGGGTTCTCGCCGGTATCGCGACTATCCTCTACTTTACGGGTACGACCCTTAACATCGAGTCGTTTATGGGCGCGATCATGTCGATTGGCGTTTCCGTGTCCAACTCGGTGATGCTAGTAAAATTCATAGATGAACACTGGAACTCCGGGATGCCGTCGCATGAAGCGGCGCTACTGGGGGCCAAGGAACGCTTGCGGCCCATCCTGATGACGGCGTGCGCGATGATCGTTGGTATGGTCCCAATGTCTCTGGGCCTCGAACGAGGCAGCCAGATGGAAGTGCCGCTTGGCCGCGCGGTGATCGGGGGGCTTACCATGTCGACCTTCGCGACCTTGCTGATGCTGCCTGCGGTCTTCGCTACCGTGATCGGAGATCGCAAAGCCCGCTCGGCGTCGGTCCACCCCGAGGATCCCGACAGCACGGTCTATGATCCAGACCTGCACAGCCGCGGGCCAACAGCCGGCGGTCACGGGTAAAGACGACGCGGAGGCGCGAGTGCGAAAAAACGCTATACGCGAACTAGGAGATCAGCCTTCGAAAACCGAAGGTATCCACGTGGACTGCATTTTTTCTCCAGTCTCGCTCGGGAAATCGTCGTCGAGTTTTCGCGGTCTCCGTGCTGCACCGTCGCACAGTTGGCGGGCGTTGAAGTTGAAGGCGATGGCAGTTTGTTTTGCGTCGATGCCCGATGCGTTTCGCGCTTGGTCGCGAAGGCGCGTTTTTAGCGATGCTGCGGTTGTCTTCGGGATTCTCGTCACGATTGCAATGCTCGGGTGCCATAGAGGCGAGCTCAACACGGAGTCTGCTTCGCAAGCCCCGAACGTCAGCTTGACGCGGCCTAAAAAGCAGGAGATCGTCCGCACCGTGGGCCAGCCGAGCTTCGTTCAGGCTTACGAACGGGCTTCGATCTACCCGAAGATGAGCGCGTACATCAAAAAGTGGTACGTGGACATCGGCGACATGGTGCAAAAGGGTCAGGTTATCGCCGATCTCTTCGTGCCCGAGGTCGAGGAAAACTACAAAACGAAAGCGGCCGCCGTTGAACTGGACCAGCAACAGGTCAAGTGGGCTATCGAGCAGGTGAAAGTCGCGAAGGCGAACGTCGACGTTGCCGCGGCGCGCCTCGAAATCGCCAAGGCGATGCTGGACCGCTACAAGGCGCAGGTTTGGCGCTGGGATGTGCAGGTCAAGCGGCTAGCACGCGAAGTGAAACGAACCGTCGTTGATCCGCAGGTTCTGCTCGAATCGCAGAACCAGCTGAAGGCCAGCATCGCGGCGCAAATCGCGGCGGAAGCTGATATCGCGAAAGCTGCCGCGGATCTAGAGTCTGCAAAGGCCACGTACGAAGAGGACAAGGTTGCAGTCGACGTCGCGAAAGCAAAGGTAGACGTGGACACCAGCGACTGGAATCGTGTCGGAGCGTGGGTAGGGTATTTAAAGCTCTATGCTCCTTTCGAAGGCATAATTTCAGCCAGAAATGCAAACACCGGTGATTTCGTGTTGCCTCTGACCGGCGACCCGACGGCCGACTGGCGCGCTCCGCATCTCTCGCCAGGTAACAAGGCGGCACCAATCTTCGTCGTTGATCGCACGGACGTGGTCCGCGTTTTCGTCGACATACCTGAGCGAGATACCAACTACGTAAAGAAGGGAACTCCGGCAAGCGTGCTTGTGCAGGCTTTTCGTGATGAACCGATTCCGGCGGTGGTCACGCGTACGTCTTGGGCGCTTAACTTTACGACTCGCACGCTGCGGGCGGAGATCGACCTCGTCAACTCCGAAAGGCCGAAGCCATACTGGGACTCCGGCTCTCATGAGCCAGGGCCTGGCGGGGGTGTACAAAAGAACCAGGTGCAAATCCTGCCTGGCATGTATGCGTACGGCTATGTGACGATCATGCGCCCGAACGTGCTGGCGATTCCGGAGAGCGCAATCACTCATCGCGGCGACAAAACCTATTGCTGGCTTTATGAAAACGGGAAGTCGGTGCGGTATGAAATCGAAACCGGCATCAGCGACGGTCAATGGACTGAGGTCATAAGACGCCGAGCCGAAGGCAGCATTTTCTGGAAGCAGTTTGACGGTTCCGAAGAGGTGATCCTGATTAGGGATCCCACCCTTCTTATGAAGCATGGCCCGGTCCGGGTTGTTAAAGCAGAGGCAGACAGAATCGCCGCGGGAGAATAAAGAAGCGATCGTCCGCGGCACCTTTAGCGGGCGCGCAGACACAGAGCGCGAAGGCTGCGAGAAGGAAGGGCAAAATTTCCGATCGTGGGAATGGAATTGCCATGAAGCATTGGCGGCCGTTTTTGATGACGTTGGTCACCGTCAGCGCGGTTCTGCTGCCGGGTCCGAGAGCGAAGGCGCAGCAAGTCAGCACTAGTCAGGGCGCGGCGCAAAGCGAACCGGATACGCAGTCGCGACCGAATTTTATGTACGAATGGTGGAATGAGGTGATAGCGCCGTCGAAACGAGGGGAAGCGATTTCATCGCCTGTGGACAGTCCCGACGGCTACGAGCCCCGGGTGGGGGGCACGCCTTTGGTGGTTCCGTATTACAGCGGGTTTGGCCTAGACATGTGGTCCGGCATCAACCCTGCCCGCTATCGGCCGTCTGGCTCGGAAGGAATACCTTCTGGTCCGGAGCCAAAAGTCAGTCCCCGCTCGCACGACAACTATGGCTCTTACACCGGCGGCAACCGTGACGAAGTTTACCTGCTTCATCTAGGCGGTTCCGGGCCCAGCGCCGAGTACCCTGGCGCGCAGCCCCATCGCCGTACACGGGACATTATCGATCAGATCAACGAAGCGGAAGTCAGGGGGAAAGACTTAAGAAGCGGATTTTCCCTTAATGTACATCCAAGCTTTGGAGATCAACCGCGAGCGAGCGGTGTCGTCCCGTCCAGTGGAACGTCGGGCCCAAGCCAAGGGCAACCGCAGCGGTAAGACGCAAAGGTCGCGAAAGAAAGGTTGGTCTGCCGAGTGCAAAATCCAAGAACTGTAGCTCCCGTGCTGGCCTGGAGTTTGGCTATACTTGTGTCCGTTGCCGGAAGCTTCCTGGCAGCTAGTGGGCAACGCCTCTGGGCACAAGCTCCGCCGGCTGCCGCGGCCGCTTCAGGTCTGGAAAGTTTGGTCGGCAGCTGCTATCTCGACATCGTGCTGAAAAACCAAAGCGGTGTGCATGCGCTGTCGGGACGGCTTAGCTTCGACGGCAAAGGCAACGTCGGAGCGTTGCTCGCCACTAATAGTCGCGAAGGGACTTTTCAGCCCTTCGCGCCATACGCCGGCACTTACACGGCGACTCTCGATCGTACCGGCAATATCAGTCTCAATATCTACGAGGGGCCAAGCCCTATGCGTCTGGCCTATCGCGTCAATCGAGTCGGATCTGTACTCCAACTAATCGAAGAAACGCCAGGGGAGACGGGGAAGGGAACGTGCACATTTGACCTTCCGCCGTTTGTCGCGTCGCAAAAACCGCCCAAGCAGTGAGAGTTCGGTGGTCTCCTCGGAATTTCCGTCAAGCAATCCTTAGAATACTGATACAGAATACTGATACGTTTCGAGCGCGTAACGGTGGTGTCGGGAAGTTGGTGGAAAAGTTAAAAAGCGTCAAGATCCGGCGAGTTGAGCCACAACTCACACCCGCTGGAGGGCGGGTGCCGGAGGATGACGCTATGGAGAGGGATAGCAGGAGCGGATGGCAGGGAAAAGGGTCGCTGGAAGAACTGATGCGGGAGCGGATTCGGGGCAGCATCGAGGTCATCGTCGAGCAGGAACTGGAGGAGGCGTTGGGCGCGGCCAGTTCGGCGCGAGTCGGTGAACAGTGCGCCGGGTATCGTCACGGCCATCGCAGTCGGAGCTTAAGCACCAGTTTTGGAGCGACTACCATCGCGATGCCGCGAGCTCGCGTCGAAGGTGAAGATGGCCGGCGCCACGAATGGCGCAGCCAGATTATTCCGCGCTATCAACGGCGAACCGAACGGGTCGATGAGGCGATCTTGGGGGTATATCTGAGCGGGACCAACACCCGCCGCTTGCGTGGGGCGCTGGCGCCGTTGCTGCGCGGGACTCCGCTGTCGAAAGACGCGGTCTCGCGCTTGGTGGGACGACTCAAAGAGGATTTTGCCGCCTGGGCCAAGCGGGATCTCGGCGAACTGAAAGCCCGCTATCTGTTTTTGGACGGCTGGTATCCGCGGGTGCGAATCGGGAAGAAGCGGGTGCGGGTACCAGTGCTGGTGACGCTGGCAGTATGCGCTGATGGCCGCCGGGAAATTGTGGACCTGAGACTGGCGGGAGTCGAAAGTGAGAGCGCGTGGCTCGAGGTGGTACACGCGTTGGTCGAGCGCAAGCTGGGCGCTCCGGAGCTGGCGGTGATCGATGGCAATCCGGGCCTGGCCGCCGCGCTCAGCGCAGGGTGGCCCAAGCTCGCGATGCAGCGCTGCACCGACCATAAACTTTGGAATCTGCTGGCCAAGGCTCCCGCCCATCTGCGCGAGGAGCTGGCGGAAGATTACCGGCGGATGATTTACGCCGAGAGCCGCGAGGCGGTGGAGCAGACGCGGCGCGCGTTCGCGCGCAAATGGAAACTGCGCTCTCAGGCGGTGTATCAGAGTTTCGAAGAGGCCGACGACCAGCTGTTTACCTTTACTGCCTTTCCGGCCTCACAATGGAAGGCGCTGCGCACCACCAACGCACTGGAGCGGATCAACGAGGAGTTCCGGCGGCGGACCAAGACCCAGGCCTCGCTGCCGAACGAGGAGGCGGTTCTGCTGCTGCTGTTCGGACTGTTGCGCAGCGGCCAGATCAAACTACGCCAGCTGGTCGGTTGGCAGGAACTCGCCTCCAGTAGTAAATCAGCGCAGGCTGCGTAATCGGTTGATAGTAAAACTGCTCAACCGCCAGGACGCTTCTATTGCTTTTCCACCAATTGGGAGACACTACCTAACACGCGGCCACGGAAAAGGTTTCGGTCCACGGCCGATGCTTCAACGTGGTTCGCGAACTGTGGAGGACGGGCAGCAGCGGACCGCGTGGCGACGGTGAGCTTTTTCCAACTCCGGATGGCCTTGCGGAGTGCGCTATCTGAAAGGCTAATGCGTGGCTAACGCCCCCTCAGGACGAGAACCATAGGCCGAGCTGGTTATAGAGCCACGCGAAGATTGCTCCTCCGACGAGCGCGTCAGGTGTAGCCCATAGCAGGCCTATGAAACTACCCAACGGGCTGATGGAGTATCCGCGGTACAACTGGCCGAGTAGCGTCGGCTGACCGGTGGCGCCGTCAAAAGCCATGATCCACCAGGTTAGCGCGAACAGACCGAATCCCCAGATCAACGCGCAGGTTACGGCGAATGCTTTGACATTCAACGTTGTCGCGGCCGTACGGGAGGCCAAGGGTGTTTGAGGAGACTGGCTTGCCTGCATGGCATTGCTCCTTTTTCTTTTTTGCCGCGCGGCGACGGCTTCGATATCGACTAGGTACCGCAGTTAGTTTTACTCGCTGCAGTACCGCGGCAAGGCCTTCCTGTCGTCGAGCTATCCAGAATTCGGCACGTGAGGCGTCATCCGCGGATTGATGCGGGTTGTCGCTAAAATCGGTCGAAACCAAGGACTCGTGCAGAGGCGTCCAACGAGTTCGGCTGAAACAATCGCTCGTGATTTCGCTTGCCATCTTGAATCTTCGAGAAAGACCGCAACAATCATCAGCACTTTCTATGCCAGGGCTTCGTCGGCCAGTTCTTAACTATTTCGCTGCTTCTTCTGGTAACACCGACTTGTCCTGATGAAGCCGTTTGACTCAGGTTACTTGAGCATTTGACCTGGCTCCGTCGAGTTTCAGCACGGCGCAACCACCGATTCTTACCGGTTTTCTCGCGGAGGTCTCTCGGCGTCAGGCGCGGGCGGGTGGAATTGCACGCTGAGGCCGTTGAATAGTCCGGACACACAAGGCCGACCGCGCCCCCATACGCGGACGGCCGTCTGGTCGTGGCTTCTAGCGGATAGATCCCAGCGACGGCACCCGGATGTGCTCGCGAATCCCGCACGTGTTAAGCTTTTGGGTAGAGTGGATGCGCAGCTACCACTTGCACGAGCTGTTCGATTCCAACGGTACGCGGATTGCCACATTAACGACGCTGGCTCTCAAGTGAGAGCGCCCAATGAGCGCCAATCCTCACGCCAACGTTAATAACTGGCGCAAAGAGCTGTGGATGCCGAACCTTCGCGGTCGCGGCGTCACGGTTTCATATCCCCGGCGCAGCGAAACTCATAACTCTTGCGAGACGCCCTTGCGAGCGCAAGCGCGCTGGGAATCGTCTGGGGGCTCCGAATGCAAATGCGGGAGGCCCGTTCGCGTTAAGCGGCTTCAGGAGGGACGAAATGGAAGCGTCAGCGAAAGCAGCCAACGAAGCATCGACCAAGGCGAACGGCAGCGCCGCACCAGAGCCGATTGAGAAAACGTTTGCCGAGGTCGAATCGAGCGAGCGGGGGCTCGCAAGCGCCGAGGCGGAAAAGCGCCTGGCGCAGTACGGCTACAATGAAATCGCTGAAAAGCGCGTCAATCCGCTGCTCAAGTTCCTCGGCTACTTCTGGGGCCCGATCGCCTGGATGATCGAGGTTGCCGCGATCCTTTCCGCGATCGTCCGTCATTGGGCGGACCTGGTAATCATAACGGTTCTCCTTGTCTTCAACGGCGTGATCGGCTTCTGGGAGGAATATCAGGCGGGTAACGCGATCGAGCAGCTACGCAAAAACCTGGCATTGACCGCGCGCGCATTGCGAGACGGTAAGTGGCAGGAGGTGGAGGCGCGGCGGTTGGTGCCTGGCGACGTGGTTCGCCTGCGCTTGGGCGACGTCGTGCCGGCCGACATAAAACTGTTCGAGGGCGAATACCTGAGCGTCGATCAATCGGCGCTGACCGGCGAGTCGCTGCCGGTGGACAAGAGGCGGGGCGAGCTTGCTTATTCGGGCTCGATCGCCAAGCAAGGCGAGATGGCCGGAGTGGTCACCGCGACCGGGATGAACACGTTCTTCGGGCGAACCGCGCAACTCGTGAGCACGGCGCAGCATGTCTCGCACTTTCAACGGGCGGTGCTCACCATTGGCGACTATCTCATCTACCTGTCGTTAGCGCTGGTCGCGGTTCTGATTCTTGTCGAACTCAATCGGGGAGAACCGTGGCTCACGCTGGTGCAGTTCGCGCTGATTCTCACGGTTGCCTCGATTCCAGTGGCCATGCCAGCGGTGCTGTCGGTGACGATGGCGATTGGCGCGATGGCTCTCTCGAAGATGAAGGCGATCGTCGCGCGGCTGGAATCAATCGAAGAAATGGCCGGGATGGACGTTTTGTGTTCGGACAAAACCGGCACGCTTACTCAAAATAAACTCACGCTCGGCGACCCGGTTCTGTTCGACGCCTCCAGTGCGCAAAGCGTTATCCTTGCAGGCGCGCTCGCGTCGAAGGCAGAGGACCGCGACGCGATTGACGACGCGGTAATACGTGGTCTGAAGGCGGCGGACGGCCTTAAGGATTACAAGCAAAAGGCTTTTGTACCATTTGACCCTGTCAATAAGCGCACTGAGGCAACGATTGAAGACTCCAAAGGAAACACGTTCAAAGTTGCTAAGGGTGCCCCACAGGTCATCATCGAGATGTGCGCGCCCGCGGAATCGGTAACCAAGAAGGCGCAGGAGCAGATTGACACGTGGGCTTCCAAAGGATACCGAACTCTTGGCGTCGCTCGCACTGACGATGACAAGACTTGGAACTTTCTGGGAATCCTTCCCCTCTACGATCCGCCGCGCGAGGACGCCGCCGAGACGATCGCAGAAGCCGCCCAGCATGGCATCAAGGTTAAGATGGTCACCGGCGACAATGTTGCGATCGCTCGCGAAATCTCGCGGCAACTCCAGTTAGGCACGAACATCAAGTCGGCCAGCGATCTTCTAGGCGCCCACGAGGAGAAATCCGATCTCTCCGAAGCGGCCGCACAGATTGAAAAAGCCGACGGCTTCGCCGAGGTCTTTCCCGAGCACAAATACCAGATCGTTAAGGCGCTCCAGCAAGAGGGGCATCTGATCGGAATGACCGGCGACGGGGTCAACGACGCACCGGCGCTCAAGCAGGCTGATGTCGGAATAGCGGTATCAGGTGCGACCGACGCAGCCCGAGCCGCTGCCGACCTGGTGCTGATCGAGCCGGGGCTTTCCGTGATCGTGCGGGCGGTCGAGGAGGCGCGCCGGATCTTCGAGCGGATGAACTCCTACGCTATCTATCGCATCACCGAGACCATCCGCATCATGTTCTTTATTGTGCTCGCGATCCTCGTCTACCACTTCTATCCGATCACGACGATCATGATCATCCTGCTCGCTCTGCTCAACGACTTGCCGATCATGACTATCGCTTATGACAACACGTGGCTGAATCCCCAGCCGGTGCGTTGGCAGATGCATCGCGTGCTGCGTCTGGCTACCGTGCTAGGCGTCGTCGGCGTGATCGAGACATTTCTGCTCCTGTATATCTCGAGGTCGGAGTTCGGCGTACCGCTCGCGCAGCTTCAGTCGCTGATGTTCATCAAGCTGGTCGTCGCAGGGCACATGACGTTGTTCGTCGCGCGCACCAGGCGCCCGTTTTTCACCCGGCCATATCCGGCGCCGATTCTTCTGGGCGCGATTTTGACCACGCAAGCCGTCGCCGCCCTCATCGTCGGACTCGGCCTTTTTGTTGCGCGGATTCCCTGGCTGTGGGTTGGTTACGTCTGGGCTTACTGCCTAGTATGGGTGTTCATCGAGGATAGAGCAAAGGTGCTCGTTTACAGCCATCATGAAATGGTTGGCGGAGTACACAGGCGATTCCTCGGGCGCGCGAAGATGGGAATGTTCGCCCACGGCATAATCCCGCCAAAGAGAAGGGGGTCGGCGGCGTAACGAGCGGTCAAGCACAACGGCACGGCCTGTCGCGTAGTGCTGGCGAGCCAACCGCTTCGTTCAATCGTCAAGCGGCGCCGAGGCTTTCACCGCAACCGGCGTTCCCGGCGCCAGCCGTATCTCCTTGCCTTGGCACCAGACGCTCAGGCCGGAGCCTTTTTGCAGATGAAAGGTGAAAACGTCCGGTTCTATGATGACCTCGACGGTCTGCGCCCGGATGGTCAGCGGGAATCGCAGCCGCTTGAACGCGCGGGGCAGCCGCGGATCAAACGATAGGCGTCCGCCTAGATCGCGCATGCCGGCGAAACCGTAAACGCACAACATCCAACTCCCGCCCATCGACGCGATGTGACATCCGTCTTGGACATTCTCCTCCACGTCCTCCAAATCCATCAGCACGGCGTAACGGGCGTAATCGAGAGCCTTGTCCAGATACCCGAGTCGGGCCGCCACAATCCCTTGAATACAGACGGAAAGGGACGAGTCTCCCGTAGTCAACGGATCGTAGTAGTCAAAGTTGCTCCTGAGATGTTCGCGGGGAAAGCGATCTTCGAGCAGAAACATCGCCAGCACAACGTCGGCCTGCTTGATTACCTGATGGCGATAAATCTTCAATGGATGGAAGTGAAGGAGTAGCGGATATTGATCGCTGGGAGTATGTTCAAAATCCCAGACTTTTTTGTCGAGAAAACTGTCATCCTGCGGACATATCTTCAGCTGGTCATCTATGGGTATAAACATTTGCTCCGCTGCTCTCTGCCACTCCCGCACCTCGGTAGGGTAATCGAGTCCGGTTTTCTCGGCGACTGCCGAAAACTCTTTCGGCCGGTTAGCGCGCAGAGCCTCTATGACCTCGGCCGCATGAGAAAGGTTATTCTGCGCCATCAGGTTCGTGTAAACATTGTTGTTGACCACCGTGGTGTATTCATCCGGCCCGGTCACACCATGTATGCAAAACGCGCCTGCCTTGCGGTCTGAGAAAAAGCCCAGGTTTCGCCACATGCGGGCCGTCTCGACCAGCATTTCCGCGCCCGCTTCAGCCAGAAAAGCGTCGTCGCCAGTTACCTCTACATACTTTTGCAGGCCATACATGATATCGGCATTAATGTGGTATTGAGCGGTGCCTGCGGCGTAGTTGGAAGACGCTTCCTCGCCGTTTATCGTGCGCCACGGGAAAAGCGCGCCTTGCTCGCCGACTTCTCGGGCGCGCTCGCGGGCCTTGTCAAGCATCCGGTACCTGAACCTCAGGATGTTTCTCGCGATTTGAGGGGCCGTGTAGATGAGACACGGCAAGAGATACATCTCGGTGTCCCAAAAATAGTTGCCGTCGTAGGCCTGTCCGGTCAGGCCTTTCGCCGGGATCCCATTCTCCTCGACCCTCACCGAGGCCTGATGAATCTGGAAAAGGTTGAACCGCAAGGCCTGCTGCAGCTCGCGCGCTCGGCTGTCGCAAGCGGGGTTGCCCTCTATCTGAACGTCGGTCCGGCTCCAGAAATCATCGAGGTATCGCCGCTGTCCGGCGAGAAGCTCCTGAAAGCCGCCGCTAATTACTCTCTTGAGGCTCCGCTCGGCCGCAGCCACCAGTTCGTCGAACGAAAGGCTGCCGGAAGTGTGATAGGTCATGAATTTGACCAGCCTGATGAGCGCGTCTGGCTGAGCGTTGAATGAAAACGTCACTTTGGCCGCTTCTTCCGAGGACTCGCTTTCGGTTGTGAACGAAACAGCGGTCTCTACTTTGTGATCAGCCGCGCAAAGCAGGGCCAGCTTGCTCCTCGCGGTCTGGTAGCCAAGCATGATCCGCGCGTCATTGTGTCGGTTAAGTCGGGGGTGCAACGGTCGCCCGCGGAGATTCTGGTGGAGGCGCGGGTCGTCTTGTCGCGCGTGATGGCGGGGATCGAGACGCGTTTCCGACGAGATGACCAGAGGCGCTGCAGCATTCAGCAACGTCACCTCATATGAAATGGCGGCGATGTGGCGCTGCTCGTACGATACGAGTCTCCTGGATTTGATCGCGACGCGCTTGCCCGAGGCCATCTCCCAGATGATCTCGCGATCAAGCGTGCCGGAACGGAAATCCAAGGTGCGTTCGAACTTCAGCAAGCGCGCGGTGGTGAGAGAGAACGGTTCATCATCGACAAACAGTCTGATGATTTTGCAATCAGGCACATTGATTATGGTCTGCCCCTCTTTTGCAAATCCGTGCGCTTCTTCTCCATACGGTATAGGCCAGGTCTCATGGAAGCCGTTGATATAGGTGCCGTTTTCGAAGACCGGTTCGCCTTCTTCAAAGCTTCCCCGCATTCCCAAATAGCCATTGCTGGTTGAAAAGATGGTTTCCATCGGCCCGAGAAAACGAGGATGGTATTGCTTTTCCACGATCCGCCAGGGATCGACGGGATATATATCCTGCGGGGGGGTTAAGAGGCTTGCGTCGCAGCATAATCGCACCCTGAAAAAATGGCGGACCCCGGCCTAGCGTCAGGACAGGAGGTCTCCGAGGTCGGTTACGACGAGGTTGGCGCCGTTGGCGCGTAAAGCGTCCGCGTCACCCAGGCGATCTACTCCGATCACGAGTCCGAATCCGCCGTCGCGACCCGCTTGCACGCCGGACAGGCATCCTCGACAACGACCGCCCTCCGGGGTTCAACACGGAGCATCCGCGCCGCCTCCAGATAGGTATCCGGAGCCGGTTTTCCCTTCAGTGCCAGCGTCTCAGCTACCACTCCGTCGACTCGCGCGTCAAAGAGATTGGCGATACCTGCGACTTCGAGAACCGCCTGACAGTGTTTGCTCGAGGAAACTATAGCTGTCTTCATTCCGAGCGTGCGCAAGTGTAGAAGCCAGGACACTGACCCGCTGAAAACCTTGACCCCCTCCGACTTGAGTTCCTCAGCGAACAGCTTGTCCTTGCGGTTCCCCAGACCGCAAACCGTTTCCCTGTCAACGGGATCTCTAGGATCGCCGTAGGGCAGCGCGATTTTGCGTGATTCGAGAAAGGCTCGAACACCATCGTACCGCGGTTTTCCGTCGACGTAATCCTCGTAGTCTGCGCGAAGATCAAACGGCCGAAAGGCTTCTACGGTTTCGAACGCCCGCTTTTTCAGGAAGGAGTCGAACATCTTCTTCCAACATGCCGCGTGAAGCGTGGCGGTGTCGGTGATTACGCCATCCAGATCGAATAGTACGGCATCAAAGCGCTCGCGGCTAACCGCCTCGGATACGACGCTCGTCCAATTTGAGTTCCCTTTTGACCTGAACCGTTGCGGGCTTGTGTTCGACCCACGACTCGCGGCGGGTCGTGGGTCGCTCTCAGGAGGGTTTTTTTGAGCCTCTAAAACGGCCATTTCCAGTCGGTTATGTCCTTTCGATCGATGCCGAATTCGTATGCATAGTTCTTGCACTGAATCTGCTCATTGAGCAGGCTTTCCCGAATCTCGGAGCCAATCTCCCGGAAACGTGGTATGCGGTCGATGGCGTCGATAGCGAGGCTAAAGCGGTCGGTCTGGTTCCGGATGGCAAGCTCCAAGGGAGTATTGATGTTGCCCTTCTCCTTATAACCGCGCACGTGGATGTTGTGCTGGCCAGGGCGGCGGTAGGTCAGCCGATGAATCAGCCACGGGTAGGAATGGAAATTGAACACAACGGGTTTGGTGGAAGTAAAGAGCGCTTCGAACTCCAGGTTGGTCATTCCATGGGGATGTTCATCATGCGGAGTCAACTTAAACAGGTCGACTACGTTTACGAACCTGACCTTGATGTCGGGAAGGTACTGGCGGAGTAAGGCGGTGGCGGCTAGGGACTCCATGGTTGGCACGTCGCCGCAGCACGCCATCACGACGTCGGGCGCGACTCCGTGATCGTTGCTGGCCCAAGCCCAGATGCCGGCACCCTTCGTGCAATGAGCGATCGCGGCGTCGATGTCCAGGTACTGCAAGTGGACCTGTTTGTCGGCGACGATGACGTTGACATAGTTAACGCTTCGTAGGCAATGGTCGGCCACGGAGAGCAGGCAGTTTGCGTCGGGCGGCAGGTAGATGCGAACAACATTAGGACCTTTATTTGCGACTACATCAAGAAACCCGGGATCCTGATGGGTAAAGCCATTGTGATCTTGTCGCCACACTAACGCAGTTATCAATAGGTTGAGCGACGCTATTTTGGCGCGCCAGGGCAATTCGTTGCATTTCTCCAGCCACTTGGCGTGCTGATTAAACATGGAGTCGATCACATGGATGAAAGGTTCATAACTATTGATGAAGCCGTGCCGACCGCTCAAGAGGTAGCCTTCGAGCCAGCCCTCGACGGTGTGTTCGCTGAGCATTTCCATGACCCGACCGTTGTGAGCAAGCTCGCCGCCGTCCGCGTCTTCGGGAAAGTACTCTCCTAGCCAAACCTTTTTAGCGACCTCATAGATAGCGTCGAGCTTGTTGGATTGGGTCTCGTCCGGCCCAAAGACGCGGAAGTTATGGGGGTTCAGGCGCATAACCTCGCGCAGCAGTTTGCCCAAAGTGGGGACATTACCGGCCTGGGTCTTTCCGGAGGCTTCGATCTCTACCGCGAAGTTGCGAAAGTCGGGCATGTGCAGAGGTTTGCGGAGAAGGCCGCCGTTGGCTACGGGGTTGGCACTCATACGCCGCGTTCCCTTGGGCGCCAAGGCCTTCAACTCGGAAATCAATCGACCCTCCTCGTCGAAGCGCTCTTCAGGTTTGTAGCTCCGCATCCAATTTTCCAGCAGCCTCAGATGCGTGGGGTTGGTCGAAACGTCGGTGAGAGGTATCTGATGCGCCCGCCAGAAACCTTCAAGGTAGTGTCCGTCCACTTGCCGCGGTGCGGTCCAACCCTTGGGGCTCCGAAGGATAATCATCGGCCAACGTGGTCGAAACGCCCTGCCGGAGCTGCGCGCTTCCTCTTGAAGCCTGCGAATCTCCAGGACGCAATGCTCCATCGTGGCAGCCATCGCTTGATGCATGCTGTCGGGCTCGCTGCCTTCCACAAAGTAGGGGGTGTACCCGTAACCAACGAATAGCGCCTCCAACTCTTCGTGGCTGATTCGAGCCAGAACGGTAGGGTTGTTTATTTTGTAGCCATTGAGGTGCAGCACCGGCAGGACGGCGCCGTCGGTAATCGGATTCAGAAACTTGTTGCTGTGCCAACTCGTGGCCAGCGGGCCGGTTTCCGACTCGCCGTCACCCACAACCACCAGGGTGATCAGGTCGGGATTATCGAAGACGGTTCCGAACGCATGGGAAACGCTGTAGCCTAATTCGCCTCCCTCGTGAATGCTGCCGGGGGTTTCCGGGGTGGCGTGGCTGCCGATACCTCCAGGAAAGGAAAACTGCTTGAAGAATCTGCGTAGCCCCTGCAAATCCTCGCTTTTGTCGGGATATACCTCGGAGTAAGTGCCCTCAAGGTAGGCTTGAGCCAGCACTGACGGGGCGCCATGGCCTGGGCCCGAGATATAGATCGCGTTGAGGTCGTACTTCCTGATCAGCCGATTGAAATGAATATAAGTGAAGCATTGGCCGGCGTCCGAGCCCCAATGACCCAGCAGGCGCGGCTTGACGTGTTCCAGCTTGAGCGGCTCTCGCAACAGGGGATTATCTCGAAGGTATAACATCCCCATGCAGAGGTAGAGGCTCGCCTGCCAGTAAGCGTCGATCTTGCACAACTCATCGCTACTCAGCGGAGCCCCCGTGATCGTCGACCGAGTTGGCCCGTAAACCGTAATTGCCTGATCCGCTTGAGTTGCTGGCGATCGTTCGCTCGGCGTTGTCATCGGCGCTTTCTCCTCTCATTGTTAGATATTTCAAAAACTATTTGCGGGGATCTTCTCGAGCCCCTTGCTTTCCTCGAAGTGGTGCGACTCATCGTGCGCGTCGGCACGAAGGCTACGTCGGCTTGATAAGGCTGAAGGCGATCACCTGGGCCCCAAAGACGCGCAGCACCTTGTTTTGTGCGCCATCGCTTCGGCACGGCCTGGTATGACCGGACTAGGTGTCTGCTCCCCGGGTTCGCCAACGGAAGAAATCGGAGCCGTACACCAGGACATCTTGGTCTACGCACCGCCAGACCCAGTCCCGCGCCAAGTCGACTGCCATCATTCTTTCCTCGCCCATTGCAGGGGTCTTTGGATCGAAGCGAGAGCTAGAACCTTCGATAGCGAGTTCCACCGACGGTGCTGCCCGCGCCGCTAGTTTGGCTTTAGATTCATTCTAGCGCCTCGGCGACTTCGTCGGGAATGGCCCCGCGTTGTTTGCCTCTCATAACGTGCTGTCGAATTTGCGATGAGCGCGGTGCTCAGGCAGCCTGCGACGGCCAACGGTTAACGGATTTTAATCAAGGGTTAACGATCGGCAGCTTTGTCGGATATTCGAAATCAGTAACAAGAGCCTCTCTTCTATAGGAGAAGAAAAATGGCCTTGCAGCGACCAGGTAGTGTCGGGGAGTTGGTGGAAAAGTGAAAAAGCGTCAAGATCCGGCGAGTTGAGCCACAACTCGCGCCCGCTTGGCGGCGGGTGCCGGAGGATGACGCTATGGAAAGCGATAGCAGGAAAGCATGGAGCGGGGAAGGCGAACTGGAGGGACTGATGCGGGAGCGGGTCCGGGGAACCATCGAGGCGATCGTGGAGGAGGAGCTGTTGGCGGCGGTGGGCGCCGAGCGATCGCAGCGAATTGGTTCGGTGCGAGCCGGATATCGGCACGGCAGGCGCCCGCGAACCCTGACCACCAGCCTTGGGCCCACGACGATCGCGATGCCGCGGGCGCGAATCGAGGGCGAAGATGGGCGCTGGCATGAGTGGCGGAGCCGGATCATCCCGCGCTACCAGCGGCGCACCGAACGGGTGGACGAGGCGATTCTGGGCGTCTACCTGAGCGGGACCAACACGCGGCGGCTGCGGGGCGCGCTTTCGCCGCTATTACGGGGCGCGCCGCTGTCCAAGGATGCAGTGTCGCGCCTGGTCGGGAGATTGCGAGAGGACTTTATGGCTTGGGCCAAGCAGGACTTGGGCGCACTCAAGGTGTGCTACCTGTTTTTGGACGGCTGGTATCCGCGGGTGCGGATCGGGAAAAAGCGGGTGCGAGTGCCGGTGCTGGTCACGCTGGGAGTGTGCGCCGACGGCCGCCGCGTGATTCTCGACCTTAGGCTCGCCGGCGCGGAGAGCGGGCAAGCCTGGCTCGACGCGGCGCAGTCGCTGGCCGCCCGCCATCTGGGCGCTCCGGTGCTGGCGGTGATTGACGGCAATCCGGGACTGGCGGCGGCGCTTAAGCTGCAATGGCCGCAACTCGCGATTCAGCGCTGCACCAACCACAAGTTGTGGAACCTGCTCGCCAAGGCCCCGGCCCATCTGCGCGAGGAACTGGCTGAGGATTACCGGCGCATGATTTACGCCGACAGCCGCGCGGCGGTGGAGCGGGCACGGACCGCCTTCGCCCGCAAGTGGAAGCTGCGCTGCCAGGCGGTCAGCCAAAGCTTCGAGGAAGCCGGCGACGAACTCTTCACCTTTACTGCCTTTCCGCCCTCGCAGTGGAAGGCGCTGCGCACTACCAACGCGCTGGAGCGGATCAACGAGGAGTTCCGGCGGCGGACCAAAACCCAGGCTTCGCTGCCCAGCGAGGAGGCGGTCCTGCTCTTGCTGTTCGGGCTGCTACGTAGCGGCCAAGTGCGGCTGCGCCGGCTGGTTGGCTGGCAGGGCTTAACCGCTATTGGTCAACAACCGGAGGCGGCCTAATAGCAACTTGATGATTCAACTGCTCACCGCCGGATTGCCGATACCTACTGCTTTTCCACCATTTGACAGACACCACCAGTTATTTCTTCTTTCTAAAATTACACGTTAACTCTGGTGTCGCCGCTCGCCAGTCGGTACTATTCAGGCATCGGCGAAAATGGCATTTAAACGGATGCGCTCACCTCGGCGTGATCGAGGGGTAATCACAGTCCGCGAAATCGCCCATGAGTCGGGCGTCTCGACAGCCACGGTCTCGCGCGTATTGAGCAGCTCGGAAGTCGTAAGCGAGCATACCAGGGCGCGCGTGATGGCGGTGGTAAATCGCTATCATTACGTACCGCACGGCCTTGCCGGCGCGCTTGCCTCGCGTCGCTCGCGACAGATCGGGATCATCATCCCCACGATCGCCAACTCCATTTACGGCTGCTGCACGCAAGCGGTGAATCGAGTGGCCCAACGCGCGGGATATACCGTCCTCGTCGGTATCTCAGAGTTTTCACCGGAGCACGAAGCAGAGATTATCCATCGCTTTCTCGAGCGGAGGGTTGAAGGGCTGATTCTCACCGGGATGACGCGGGCATGCGAACTATATAAGAAGATCGAGCATAATGGCGTCAGGTTCGTCGTAACTTGGAAGTATAACAGCGACCGCGCGCGCCCGGCAGTTTCATTTGACAACTATAAAGCCGCCGCAATGGCGGTGGAGCATCTGATCAGTCTTGGCCATCGGCGGATCGGACTTATCTGTGGTCGCGCCGACGTCAACGATCGGGCTCTCGAACGGCGCAGAAGCTTTGAAGAGACGATGAGGGCCCACGGGATTGAGCCAGATCCGGAACTGATTTTTGAGCGCGAGTTTGAGTTTTCGGAGGGGCGTGATGCCGTGGCCACGATGTTGCAGCATGAGCGGCCGCCTACCGCGCTGTTCATCGCCAACGACGTCCAAGCGGTAGGTGCGTTGCTCAAATGCCGCGAAATGGGTTTGAGCGTGCCCGAAGATCTTTCCATCGTCGGCTTCGATGATCTTCCGATTACCCAATACGTCAATCCGCCATTAACGACGGTGCGAGTGCCGAGCGGAGAAATGGGACGCTTGGCTGCGGAGCACCTTATCAGCGCGATCCAGCGCGGCCAGCCGGTGAAATCGGTCGAACTGTCAACCTGTTTGGTCGTTCGAGGTTCTACGGGCCCGGCGAGAACCTCGTCCATTCGCAGGGCAAGGCGCAGGCAGGCGGCAAGGGGTTAACCCCAGACCCCGAGGAATGACGCGCTGGGTTTTGGCTGTGTCGCCCAAGAATCGACCAAAAGGGCGGCGGCAATAGCTGGCGGCCGACCGCATTGGCGGCGCCAGGGCCCCAAGCGTTGAAATTCAGCCTGCCTTCGCGGTAGCGTGACAATCTACGGGTCTCTCGGTACCGCGGTTTGGAACTAATGCGATACAAAGGAGACGCGTTTACGCAGGTCTGACTGAAAAGAAGTTCTCGTCTGGAGTGTAGCCCTATGGCAGCAAGAAGTCCTGCGGCCACGAAACAGTCTGCCGCCAAATCAGTGCGCACGCTCGCAATCGATGTTGGCGGCAGCGGCATTAAGGCAATCACGCTGGATGAGAAAGGCGAGCCGTTAACCGAACGTGTGCGCGTGCCCACACCAAGGCCGGCGA
>JAJYYI010000146.1 GCA_021801125.1 Deltaproteobacteria bacterium
TTTCCGTATTCATGTTCTTTGGCTTGCATACGCTTCTTTGGTTCGTGCGCTCATGGTTCGAAGAACGTGGTAGATAGGATGGTCCTTCCAGAGGAGTCCTGGCCGCTTTGCAGGAGAGGGGTATGAACGCCGAGAAGCCGGCCCCAGTTTATTACTTCAGGTTCTCGCTGGGCACGCGATACCTCCATGGCATCCTTATCGCGATATTCCTAGGGTTAGCGGGAACCGGAATGACTCTGCACTTCAGCGATACGTCGTGGGCGCGAGCATTCGCGCATACAATTGGCGGATTCGAGGCGATTTTGTTTCTTCATAAGTTTTGCGCCCTGATTCTGACTGCGGGCTTTCTGTTGCACGTTGGCGAGATGCTCTACCGCGGAGTTGTCAAAGGAGAAGACGGTATCTTCTGGGGTCCAACATCGCTGGTGCCGCAGTCCAAGGACTTCGTCGACTTGTATCGACACGTGAAATGGTTCTTCTGGCTGGGGGGCAAGCCGAAATTCGACCGATATGCCTATTGGGAGAAGTTCGATTATTGGGCGGTCTTCTGGGGAATGGCGATTATCGGCGTAAGTGGATATATGCTGTGGTTTGCACCATTTTTCGCGCAGTTGCTGCCGGGATATATGTTGAACGTTGCATTGCTGGTGCACGGTGAGGAAGCGCTGCTCGCGGTCTGGTTCATTTTCATTATTCACTTCTTCAATTCCCACCTGAGGCCAGAGAAGTTTCCCATGGACCCGGTTATTTTTACCGGAAGAGTCAGCGAGGATGAGTTGCGCGAGGAGCGGCCCCTGGAGTATGAGCGTTTGGTCGAACGGGGCCGATTGGAGGGCCTGAGAGCAGATGCGCCGCCGCGATGGCTCACGAATTTCGCGAGAGGCATCGCGGTTGTGTCCATCGGTACCGGGTTCATATTACTCGTCCTGACGCTCGTAGCTTACTTTACGGGGTTCTAGTAGAGCCCCGGATCGAGGCAGAGGAAGTAGCCCTGGCATTCCTGCGAAACGCTCTGGTGTCGGCGGGCTCTCCGGCTGGATCCTCCAAGGCAAAGCCTGAGGCATGTCGGCAGCACGCAGGAAGGCACCGCTTTCTCGACAGGCTGAGGGTGTTTCGGTTTATGTGGCACAAGCGGCAGCCGGATTTACTACTTTTGCATGCTCCCAGTGTTTACGACTTTCGGGAAAGGTCCATTTTGTATGGGCCGCTGAGCGACCTGATCCCTTCCTCTCCGGTGTTTGAGATGTATCCGCTGGGTTTCCTGACCATCGCCAGCTATTTGCAGGGCCAGGGGATGCGGGTGCGAGTGGTTAACCTCGCGGTGCGTATGATGAACGAGCCACGCTTCTCAGTGCCGCGCTTTCTGACGTCGGTCCGTCCGAGAGCGGTGGGCATTGATCTTCACTGGCTGCCCCATGCACATGGGGCGTTGGAAGTTGCTCGGATCGTGAAGGAAGTTCAGCCCCGGACTCCGGTGATCATGGGCGGGCTGTCGTCGACGTATTTTCATGAGGAGCTGATTCGTTATCCCCAGGTGGATTACGTGCTTCGCGGTGATAGCATCGAGCCGCCTTTACATCAGTTGCTCCAGTCGTTGGACACAATAGAAGATCTTCGTGCGGTTCCCAATCTGACTTGGAAGGAAAAAGGCGAAGTAAGAGTCAACCCGCTGACGTTCAGGCCCCCCGCTCTTGGTTATGTCGATCTGCGTC
This sequence comes from Deltaproteobacteria bacterium, assembly GCA_021801125.1. Classification (GTDB taxonomy): domain Bacteria; phylum Desulfobacterota; class Binatia; order Binatales; family Binataceae; genus JAJYYI01. The sequence goes on from JAJYYI010000146.1 coordinate 1,713, forward strand.
CGGATGGAATGGTCGAGATGGTGCTGCGTTACGGGGACCGAAGGAGTGTTCTGCCGTTTAACGGCTGGTGGCAGAATCCGATTACCGCCGTGTTCACTGTTAAGGGCTGCAGTCAGGAATGTGCCACTTGCGGCAGCTCGCAGACCACCTGTTCCGTTTTGACCAAGAGAACGCGGCCAGCATTTCGTAGCCCACGCAGTCTCGTAGCGAATGTCGCGGCAATTTCGCGGCTCACCCGTGCGCCTATATTTCTTGTGGGGGACCTTCTCCAGGGAGGAGCGAGCTATGCAGACGAGGTTCTCGAGTTGCTGAACGCGACGCAGGTGCCGAACCAGGTGGTGTTCGAGTTTTTCGACCTTCCCCCGCTGGAATTCCTGCGTCGTATCGACGCTTCGACGCCTCGGTGGAGTATGGAAATCAGTCCTGACAGCCACGATCACGAAGTACGCCGCGCACAGGAAGGAGAGCCGTCATACGATAATGCGCAGTTCGAAGCGGTGCTGTCCCAAGCGCTCCGTCTGCGTTGCAGCCGGCTCGATGTCTTCTTTCTGATCGGTATGCCACGGCAGACTTATCAATCGGTGCAGGACACAATATCGTACTGCGAGCATTTGTTCAGGATCAGCGACCGAAGGCTGTCTTGTTTTATCTCGCCGATGGGACCGTTCGTAGACCCTGGGAGCCGGGTGTTCGAAAGCCCCGAGAAATTCGGATATCGCCTGTTTGCGCGGACTCTCGAAGAGCACCGGCGGCTTTTAACCCAGCCAAGTTGGGAGTCTATTCTTAACTATGAGACCAAGTGGATGAGCAGGGCGGAGCTGGTTGATGCCACCTACGATGCCGCCGAACGACTCAACGAGCTAAAGATGAAGTACGGGCGCATTGCACGCCGGAGCGGACAGCAGGTAGCTAACCGCATCAAGGCTGCCCGAGAACTTCGAAGGCGACTTTCCACCGGAAGCCGGAGCGGCGACATCGATGCAGAACTTAAGGGCGAGATAGCGAGGTTCAGTCAATCCACGGTCTGTAACAAGCGTGAACTATTTTGGCCTAGACATCTCGTTAACTTCAGGCTCCGAGAGATTTTCCGCATCGCGTGCAGGCATTCGGTGAACACCATCGCTGGCTGGAGCAGCCGGCGCGCATGAACCGCATGGCGCAGTCGGATAAGTGTGATCCGGGATGTTGCAGCTGTCGAATCGAAAGACTGAAACTGATGCGCCGCCTCGATAGCGCGTGAAGTCGCCAGGCTCAACGCGGTTGCTGCGGTCCAGTCTTATCCCGTCGATGTCTACGCTGGTCGCGTCCCTTTTCGGCGAAAAGCCGCAATCGGTCTGCAAGCCGCGGGCTTAACCCGGGAGCGCGTCGCGGGTTTCTCCCCATCGCTCCCAAAAAGTTACCGACAGCGCGGGTTTGCGGTCCGGCCGGTCCCATCGACCCTTCGGATAACCCATCGGGATCATCGCAACGTTCGCGTACTCGGGCGGGACGCCGAGGCGTCCGTCAATCTCCGCACCGAACATCTGGTGCATGCTCGTGATCGAGGTTCCAAGGCCGTAGCCGCGCGCGGCGAGACACAGGTTCTGAATCGCGGGAAAGATCGCGTTGTACATCGGCAGGCCCGCGCGGGCGCGGTCGTTGTACTTCTTCACACAGGCGAAGATCAGCACCGGACAGTCGGCGATATGCTCGGCGAGGTAACGCGCGGACTTGAGAATTCGGCCCTGCGGACTGTCTGGCGCTTTCTCGAGGACCTCGCGCGCGGCGGGCTTCAGGTATCGCTGCCACGCCTGGCGATAACGCACTGCGACGAAGTCCTTGTTCTCCTGTTCGCGGAGCACGATGAAAAACCACGGCTGACGGTTGCTTCCGCTGGGGCCCAGCGTGGCCGCCTCGAGCACCTTCACGATTATGTCGGGCGGCACCGGATCGGGTCTCAGCCTGCGCATCGAGCGCGTCGTGTAGATCGCTTCATAGAGGTCGAACGCGGGATGACCGTACATGGGAGCGAAGGCTAGCAGATGTAGGGCGCGGGGCGGAAATGGCGGCGAGAGCGCGATTTGGAGTGCCTGGCGACGGCGGTTCGCGGCGTGAGGCGGCTTTGCGTGCGCACATCCCATCTATCGTCGCGAAATACGGGCAGCGTTGCGCTTAATCCATTATTTTTCGTCACGTTACGCCGAATATGCATTGCATTAGCCAGAAACTGCTATCGCTATGTCTCAAAATCCGACAGTGATTGACTCAGTGATGATACACAGTAACGTGAGTGCAGCGACTGAAAAGAGGGGAAGGGGATGGTACGGCAATATCGTCGCTCACTTGCGTTCGCGGTCCCTGCCGCATCGATTATCGCCCTGCTAGTGCTGGCGTTTTTCGGGCTGCGCAACGCCAGCGGCGCGAGTTCAGGAAAAGACGAGCCGTACGTCGCAAGCGTCACCCAGCGAAGAGCGCTGAAGCGATGGCTTTTCGACCGGCACGGATACGGTTTTGGAGTCCCGCCGCATGCGTACGCGCAGGCGATACGATGGCTGCGCGCGCAGCCGAAGTACGGCGCGACCAGAGCGAACGCGGGTGCGTCGATGCTCGCGGCGAGTGCGCAGGCGGCGTCGTCAGCGACCTATGCATGGAACTTTATCGGGCCGCAAACGATCCTCGACGAGGTCGCGGTCTTCGGGCACGTTGCGGTCGGAAGCGGCACGCTGGCGAACGCAAGCGGCCGGGTGACGGCGACCGCGGCCGATCCGACGACGAGCGGAAGGTTTTTCGTCGGGACGGCGACCGGTGGCGTGTGGATGACGACGGACGGGGGCGTGAGCTTCACGCCGATCTTTGACGCGGAGCCGACCGAGGCGATTGGCGCGATTGCGCTCGATCCAACCACCAGTCCTCCAACGCTGTACGTGGGAACCGGCGAGGCCGACAACTCGGGTGATTCGTACTACGGCGAAGGCCTGTTCGTCTCGACCGATCTGGGGAGCTCATGGACGCAGATCCACGATAGCGGGGCGTTCGATCAGGAGGCGTTCACGAGCATCGCGGTGGACACGTCGCAAACACCGCGGCATATCTTCATCGCGCTCGGCGTGGGCTCCAGTGCAAGCCGCGCCGACGCGTCGTTGGTCGAAAGCGACGTCGTGAACAACGGACTCTGGCTTTCGACGGACGGCGGCAGCACCTGGACGCAGCTTCCGTTTACGTCGGCGAGCGCCTGTCCGAGCTACGGTGGCTATTGTCCGGCCGAGGACGTGGTGCTCGATCCGGCGGCGCCC
>JAJYYI010000030.1 GCA_021801125.1 Deltaproteobacteria bacterium
GAAAGGAGGGATTCGCCGCGTGCGCGAAGACCGGCGAGGAGCCCCCCACCTTCGAGCGAACATGTCCCGAACGTCATGCGGTTCCCCATTTGTGCTTGCTGACGCAACGGCAACGCAGCCATGGCTTTGAGCGGCACGAGCTTCCAACGGGGCATAAACGACCTGACACCGCGCCTTCTCCTTGGCGAGCTATCACGGTTCTGAATCCCCATTTTCGCAGTGTCGGAAAATTTCCTCGCGGTCTGCGTACGCGCCTCCGTCTGACGGGCTAGCTCGGCAATTGCGCGGCGCTCCGTGCGGGGCGCGTAAATTGCAAGCGCCCTCCTGGCAGCGCGGTCACAAGGAGGTACGGCGATGAAACCCTCTTTCACGTTGCAGCATCCTGATACCACCGCTCAAGGAGCGCGCCAGCCACTTGGGCTTGGATTTTCGGTTTTTCGTTTACTGGGAAGGCTTGGGCGCCCGGTTCCAAGCGGGAGCTATTTCGCCCGCCCGCGCCGTTCCATAGATCGCCAGGCTCAGGAATGGTGGCAGTCAAGTGACGACCTGAGTTAGCTCTTCATCCGCAATAGATGGCCTCGGTAAAGAGCGCCAGTTCGCCCGCGGCGTTTTGGGCAAACCCGTCGATAGGCCTTCGGTTGTGCACAGCCGCCTGACGGCAGTCACACCGATCTGCCTACCGGTGCGCGCGGGAACATTCTCGCTACTCAGCAGTTGTCCGCTTTGTGTTCTTCTGGCGATAGTTATCGCCAATTCGATCAACTTTGCCGATCCGGACTTGTGGGGGCATATCCGTTTCGGCGAAGCGGTTTTGCAGGCGCGCAGCCTCATCATCCAGGATCCGTATTCTTACTCTGCCGCCGGCCGAACGTGGCATAACCACGAACTCGGTTTTGAGATTCTCGCGGCGAGCGCATACGACACGCTCGGGATCTTCGGGCTAAAGCTGGTAAAGCTCTTGTTCGCCGCCGCGACCATTAGACTAATCGCCCTCGGCCAGGTCGAAACAGGTGCGGGTCTCGCCATCCAGCGTTGGGTGCTCATGCTCATCGCTCTTGGACTTGCTCCTCAGTTTCAGTTTCGCCCCCAACTTGTCAGCTTCGTTGCGACCGCGGCGCTCGCCGCGGTTCTGGCACGCGCGACGTATCGGCAGCGCGGTCGGCCCCCGTGGATCGCGGCACCCATCATGGCGGTATGGGCGAACTTTCACGGCGGGTTCGTAGTCGGCCTTGGGATCCTCGCCGTCTACTGCGCAAGTGAGCTTTTTTCGTCGCGCAATGGTCGGGAGCTGGCAGGTAGGACCGCAGGCAGCCTCGCATTGCTTTGTGTCTGCGCGGTCGCGACGTTGGCGAATCCATATGGCGCCGATGTATGGCACACGGTTGTTCGCGCGCTGTCAAATCCCCTGACGCGGCAGGTCGTGGGAGAGTGGCGTCCGATGCTGCCGAGACTTGTTGACCAATGGCACGGCGGTTCTTGGATAACGCTCTTTTATCTATTTGTCCTTTTGATGATGGGTATGTTTTTAGTAACCGTCGTTCTGACAGTTCCGGCCATAGACCTGCCGTTAGTGGCGGTAGCGGGCTTGATGATAGCTAGCGCTCTGTACGCCACGCGTAATATCGCACTGGCATTGATTACCATGGCGGTGCCGCTGACGGCTCATTTGGCGCTACTACAAGAACAGGCGTTGATAGCGAGTCTCAAACGGCGGTTGTGGCGCGCTCTGTCGCGTCGAGTTGCGGCACGAGAGAATATTGCGCGCGCCGACACGTTCGCGCCCGATACCCGTCTCATTACGGCCACTTCTCACCGCGGCACGGCATCCGAGAGCCGCCCAAGGGCATCGGGGCAACATAGTCATATTTTCGTGGCAGCCTGCGCGTTCGTGTTGGCGACGGAGAGCGGGCTCTTTTCCCCCGCGCTTGCGGCGGCACCAGGCCCTTTCCCGGCCGGCGCGGTAGAGTTCATGCGACGAAACTCACTCAAAGGAAACCTCCTATGCTACTTCGATTGGGGTGAGTACCTAATTTGGCATACCGCCCCGGAAAGCAAGGTCTTCATCGACGGACGCTACGACACGGTCTATCCGGAGCGCGTCATTCGTGACTACGTGCGTTTTAACTTTGCGTTGCCCGGCGCGGAGCGGGTGCTCGTCGATTATCCTCATGACTTCGCGATCATTCCGCCCACGGCAAAAGCCTACGGTCTTTTACGCCGCCAGACGGGCTGGAGACTCATCTACCAGGATAAAAGCGCGGCGCTCTTCGCGCGCTCGGGCGTGGCAGATAAGCTTCCGGAGATCGACGCGGCTCAAGTCGCCGCCGAACCCTTCGGCGTGAGTGTGTTTCCCTAACGGTGGTACGGCAGCGCGCGGCGGTCGCGCCTGGGAAGCCCGATTAGCGAGTGGTAAGCGAGCCGTTGAATTGCTCGTGGAGACGCTCTTCGGCCTCTTGCGCCTCGGCGCGAGAGCCAAAATGGCCGACTCTCACTTTGTACCAAGTGTGGCCTTCGATCTCGGTCTCCACTGAATAGGCCTGGTAACCGAGTTGGCGCAGCTTATTAACCAACTGCAGCGCCGACTGCCCATCCATCACCGCCTGGATCTCCACGCTGTACGGGCCCACATGCGCGGGACTAGAGAGGGGCCGAGGTACTTCCTTTTCCGGCGGTTTCGCTGCGGTGAGCTTGGTAGCCGCGGATGGCGTGGCGCGAGGCGAGGCCGCGACGGAAGCCTGCGCCGGGCCCGGGACCGGCGGCTTTTCAGCCATTGGCGCGGCCGGTGACGGTGAACTTGACTCCAGCGGAGCCGCGATTACAGGCGGAAGCGACGAGGGACGAGCGGACGGCCCCGCAAGCACACCCGCGGCGGCCACGGGCGGCGGGCTAGTTCCTGCCGCAGGGCTAGGAGCAGCCGCTTCGGAAGGCGACGCGGAGGGTGATGCAAGCGGGCTCGAGGGCACCGGATTTACCATCGCAATCCCAGTATTGGATTGATCCTGGCGCGCCACCTCGTAGCCGGCAAACATACCGAGGACGAATACCGACCCGGAGAGGCCGGCGAGCCCGACCAAAATTAGAAAAATTCCCCCAGCACCAATCTCAAACCGCATTACATCCTCACATCCGTTCCGGTGCGTCTACACCGAGAAGAGTCAAGCCGTGCTTCAGGGCCTGCTTGACCAGCCCCGCCAGAAACAAGCGCGCCAGGCTGAGCTCGATCTGGGTACCGATTATACGATTGGTGGACTTATTGTAGTAGCGGTGAAATTCCCCCGCCAGCTCGATGAGATAGAACGGCAGCCGATGCGGCTCGATCTCCTCGACACACTCCACGATAACCTCTGGGAAGCGCACGATCCGCTTGCCAAGCTCGATCTCTTCCTCCGATAGCAACTCCAGTTGAATTGCGGCGGGATCATTCGGTAGTGCGACGCCGGCTTTCTGCGCTTCGCGGAAAACGCTCGCGAGCCTCGCGTGCGCGTACTGGACGTAAAATACCGGATTCTCGGGAGCTTGCCGCGTGGCCAACTCGAGATCAAAGTCAAGATGACTGTCGCTCTTGCGCATGAGAAAGAAGAACCGCGCGACGTCCGCGCCAACCTCATCGAGAAGCTGGTCAAGCGTGATGTACTCTCCCTTGCGGGTGGACATCTTCACCTTTTGCCCACCCCGCGTGAGCGTCACGAATTGGTAGATCACGGTCTTTATCGCCGCCGTGCTGTGTCCCAATGCCTTGAGCACCGCCAGCACGGTCTTATGTTCCGCGATATGGTCGGCGCCGAAGACGCCTACGATCACGTCGAAGCCGCGCTTGAGCTTATCGATATGATAGGCGATGTCGGGCGTGCGATAGGTTGGCTCGCGTTCGGGACCCGAGCGAATCAGCACCTCGTCCTTCGGTAAACCCAGAGGCTCTCCGCGTAGCCATACGGCGCCGTCGCGTTCGACAAGTAAGTCGCGCCGTCCAAGCTCCGCCATCACGTCCGCGACCTTGCCCTGCGCTATCAAGTCAAGTTCGTTGGTGTATACGTCGAAGTGGACCCGCAATCGCTCGCAGGTGCGATGAATGTCGGCGAAGATCACCTGCTCGGCCGGGGCGCGAAAGGTTTCCAGGTCGGTTTGAGCGACCAACGCACGTCCATGTCGATTGACTAAGTCGGCGGCGATGTCGCGAATATACTGCCCCTGGTAGCCGTCCTCGGGAAACTCCACCTTCTCGCCCAGTGCTTCCAGGTAGCGCGCCCGCACCGAGGCGCCGAGCACCTTCATCTGACGCCCGCCATTGTTGAAATAATACTCGCGCGTGACCTCGAAGCCCGTCGCCTCATAAAGCCGCGCGATAGTATCGCCCAGGACCGCGTTGCGCCCGTGACCAACGGTCAGCGGACCAGTGGGGTTCGCTGAGAGAAACTCCACCTGCACCCGTTTGCCCGACCCAAGCTTAGGGAGAAAGAACGCCTGTGCGCCTTCGGCCGCGGAGCGTAATTGACCGTGCCAGAATTTCGGCGCCATCCGAAAGTTGATAAAGCCCGGACCGCCAACGTTAACTTCGGAGAACTCGTCTGAGGCCGCCAACTCGTTCTTGATGGCAGCCGCCACTTCGCGCGCCGGTTTGCCTTCGTCCCGCGCCATCACCAGCGCCACATTGGTGGCATAATCGCCATGTGTGGGGTCCTTCGGCAGCTCGATAATAAACCGCGCCACGCTGGAGCCTGTGATGCGCCCGGATAAGCGCGCCCGCGCCAGAGCGGCGCCGATCATCTCAGTCAATCGATCCTTTGTCGTGTTAACGCCCAAAATTGCTCCTTCCGCCGGATAGACCAACGCACTCCGGCGCGTCCGCTATGCCATCGGATGACGCCCTAGGCGCGAGGGCTGGTGCTATCAGAACCTAATCCAAACTCGCGTCCACAACGCGAGGCGCCCACGCGCGA
>JAJYYI010000091.1 GCA_021801125.1 Deltaproteobacteria bacterium
CTCCACGGCGTCATCCTTCGGCACCCGCCCAACAGCGGGCGCGAGTTGTGGCTCAACTCACCGGATCTTGACGCCTTTTCACTTTTCCACCAACTCCGCGACACTACCGTTCGGCGTCTCGAAGAGAGACTCTTCCCCGGCCCTTTTCGCAATAACAGTTCTATCCGCGTATTGAATCACCAAGTCCGAGTGCGTAGTTGAAGCAATTTGCAGTCGCCCTGCGGGATCGGCGGAAATTGAGCGCAAAAAAAATGCTACATGCGCTTCGAGTGAGGAATGAAGAGATGACTCCGGTTCTTCAACAGCCCACACCGCCGCCTGTCGCCTACCGAACTTTTGGAAGTAGTCCCGATCGATGAGATAAAGCGTCTCGAACATCAAGAGACTCTGAATACCGGAGCCCTGGGCGCTATCTTCGATTTCGTAGTCGCCGTGAGCGAGCCGGTAGCCAAAGGCAAAGGCGAGATCGCTCCAGGACTGAGGGTTGCCAGTCGGACGTTCCCTTCTTCTGGGCAAATCTGTTGAAAACGGCCCACCAGAGCACCGACCATCTTTTCGGACGTGTCGCGAATTGCTTCAAAGGCCTTTTCAGGTGTGCCGGCCTTTTTTCCGAGGCGGCGGATAAGCACGTCCCGAAGTGCCTGGTGCTCGTTCCGAATAACATCGAGAGGCAAAACGCGGTTAGCTATGTAGCGGAAGTTTATGAGCTGAAGGAATTGATCCAATTTGGCACGTTGATCAGTGTCGGACTCGACACCGTTAAGAAAGTATCGCGACTGCGGTTCTCCTCGGCGCCACTCCTTGCGGATTTCGAACGGGCCGTTCTGTAAAAGGCTACGAACTTCTTCTAGCCCGTGCCGGAATGTGAAGTTCGGGGGAAGAGAAAAGGTGACCCCTATGCTGATGCGCTTTCGCTTTTTGGCCTTGAGATCCGGCCGGTAGAAATCTTCGTCGACGTCTAACCGTCGACCGTGTTCGGTCTCACCATTGAAGAAGGCATTCAGGGCCCTCAAGACGTTGGATTTTCCCGAGTTGTTGAGACCGGCGAACGCGGTGAACGGTTCAACAGTATCCAAAGTTGCGCTGCGAATTGATCTGAAACCTTGGATCGTGATCGCCGATATGAGCTTCATGGCCGGTCGTCCTTGTGCATTTCGCCTCTGGAATAAGGCTTCGGGGCTTGGGTGGCCGCGACTCGGTTACTGAATAGTTGACCTAAAAGAGTATCGACGAGATACCGAGATTCATTGAGCGAGATCTTTCACCGAAAGAGCATAGTGGTCGATTTTTCGGATTTCGTCCCATTCCAAAAGCGCCGGATTGGCGATCCGCATGAGCTTCGGACCCGCCGGACTCTTGCATCGCGTCACCACGTAAAGCCAATAGCAATCACGCCGATCCTCGGCCGTGCGTTTTTCATTGGGTGTCAGAGCCACGGTTCCATCAGCGCCGGCGATACCCTTAATCTCGATCAACCGCAACTCGCCTGAGCGCAAGTCGAGGCTCGTGATGTCGTAACCCAAATTCTTCTCGTGAATATCCGTGACGGTCCGCCCTTGAGCCTCTTCATACTCGATCGCCGTCCGCATCGCGATCGCTTCGGTCTCGGGGTCCGGATGCAGGTTGCGGATTTCGGGCTGGTCGCGGTCGGGGTGAGGCAAGACCAGGGCGCTGGCGATGCGTTCGACGCCCTGAAGCGTGAGTGAGCGCTGGCGTTCCAACTCCTGGCGGCGCCGCTCCCGGCGAGCCATCAGCGCGGCGTGGCGGTCCTCGGCCTGCTTGAGATTTCCGGCTGCTCCCTCGACGCCGCGTTCAACATCTTCAGCGAGGCGGCCGATGAGTTGATCCTCTTTTTCCAGAAGGGCGGTCAGCGAAAGCTCGACGTGCTGCGCGATACGCTCGATTTCCGCGACGCGCTCGGCGCGGATTTCATTCAAGAAGGGTGTCAGCGCGCGATCGTTGAGCCATCCGCGCGGCTCCGGCGCCTGCGCGACCGCTGGCAGCTCTTGCGGCACGGGCGCGGCGGTCAGATTTCCGAGCGCGTTCTGATCGCGGAGTCGCGTACTCCCGGAGTCGTCGATTTCGACGGCGAACATCCGCTCGTGGATTGTGTCACCGAGCCCATCGACGACGCGCGCCCGGTAGAAGTCGAGGCGGACGGGAGCCGTTATGTCCAAGGAGTAAAAGCAGGCGCCATCGGCGAGCGACGGTCGCGCCTCGGCCAGTGTATGCCGGCGGAGCGCCTCGAAAAGAGGATGGCCCGGCGTGACCCATTCGAGGTTGTGCTTCTCGGCGGTCTCGCGCTCCGTCGAGAAACGAGGATAACGGTTGGCCAAGGGCTGAAGCTTCCAGTCAGGGTCGCTTTCGTAGCGATGAAGGACCGGGGGCGTCGCGGCGGGATCGAAAGTGTGAGGGAGCGACGCGAGCGGCTTCAGCGCCAGCGGGACGAACGGCGCGGTTTCGCGGACGAAACGCGCGATAGTTTCGGGGACGACGCGGCGCTCCTGTGCGAGGGCGCGGCGTTCCACGAGCATCTGCAGGTTGAGTCGTTTGGACGCCAGCCCCTCCAGCGCGTTCTCGCAGATAGCGCGGAAGTGATCCTCGCTCACGTCGCGAAGCAGGCGGTCTTCCAAATCGTCCGCCGTGAGATTGCCGGCGTAATATTCGCGCAGGACTCGCTCGATGTGAGCGGCGGGTAGTATTTCGCCCACCACGTTGAAGACCGCGTCGTTGTCGAGCGCCTTGCGAATCTCGTCGAGCTTTTCGAGCAGCTTGTCCAGGATGCGGCCTTCAACGGTGTTTGTGGCAACAAAGTTGAAGATCAAACAGTCAGAGGTCTGGCCGTAACGGTGGATTCGGCCCATCCGCTGCTCAAGACGATTGGGATTCCACGGAATATCGTAATTGAAGAGGATGTGGCAGCACTGAAGGTTGATGCCCTCGCCGGCCGCCTCGGTGGCGACAAGTATCTGGATAGCGCCTTCGCGGAACTGCTGCTCCGTGTAAAGTCGCGTTCCCTTTTCGTCACGCATGCCGGGGCGCATGCCCCCGTGTATGAATCCAACGTTGAAACCCCACGTCGTGAGTTTTTCGACCAGATAGTCGAGCGTGTCCTTGAACTCAGTGAAGATGAGCAGCCGCTCGGTGGGATTCTCGAAGAAGCCCTGCTCCTTCAGGACGGCGCGCAGTTTCGTCAGCTTGGCCTCGGTCTCGGAGTCTTCCAAGGCTTGAGCCTGCTTCGCGAGCCGTTCAAGCTCGGCGACTTCCTCGCGTACCTGGTTCGGATTTTGCGCGAGCGTAATGGCCTCAAGGATTTGCTCGAGACGCTCGCGTTCGGCTTCTTCCATTTCACCAATTTCGTCGGGATCTGGAAGGTCGAGCGGAGCGGTCGCAGCCAGTTCTTGTGCGCGCTTGAGACCGTCGGTCAACCGGCGCGCGCGGTTTTCGAGTGAGTGGCGGACAGCGTAGGTGCTGGATGCGAGCCGGCGCTGATAGAGCGCCATCAGGAAGCCGACGGCGCGAGCGCGTGGATCGTCGCCATTGGCGGCGGCGCGATGCGACTGCGATCTCACAAAATTGGTGACGGCACGATAGAGCGCCATTTCGTCGCCGTCGATTGTGAAGCCGGCCGTTCGAGTATCACGCTTGGTGAACAGCTTGCGGGCGACCCAATTGCCGTCGGCCTGGCGCTCGGGGAAATAGACCATCGCCTCCTTGGTACGCCGGAGATAGAAAGGAGCGCGCCCGCGACCGATGGCCTCGCGGATCGACTTCACGTCGGCGTAGGCGTCCTCGTCGAGAAGCTGGAGAAAGAGACTGAAATTGCCCGGATCGCCCTTATGCGGCGTCGCGGTGAGCATCAACAGATGGTCGCAATGGTCGCGCAACAATTCGCCAAGCGCGTACCGCGCAGTCTTCCGGGCCGGGGGCGACCATGACATTCGATGGGCTTCATCGACGATCACAACGTCCCAATGGACCTGCTGCAGGCCGGGCAGGATGGTGTCGCGTTTGGCGAGGTCGAGAGAGGTGATCACCTGCCGGTTTTCGAGCCATTGATTGATGCCGTACTGCTCGCGGATGTCGCCGCCCTTGAGCACCATGAACTTCTCGTCGAATTTTTCCTTGAGCTCGCGCTGCCACTGGAAGGTGAGATTGGCGGGGCAGATTATCAAGACGCGATCGGCCAAGCCGCGAAGCTTAAGTTCGCGCACAAGCAGCCCGGCCATGATGGTCTTGCCGGCGCCGGCATCGTCAGCGAGCAGGAAGCGCACGCGAGCGAGCTTCAGCAGGTAGTCGTAAACCGCCTCAAGCTGATGCGGGAGCGGATCGACGCGCGAGATGGAGAGGCCAAAATACGGATCGAATTCGTAGGCGATCCCAAGGGCGTAGGCCTGAAGCCCGAGGCGAAGGAGATTGCAATCGCCAGCGTATGAGCAGGAAGGCTCCTGAACCTTCAGGCTCTGGATGTCGGCGCGGCTGAGCGTGACGGGTCGGAACCGCTCGGTCTGAAGGCCTACGAGTCCAACGGTCCACGTGTCAGAGCCGATGGGGCTGACGGTGACAACGCGCATCGGTTCGCTGAAGAGCGAGCCAGCAAGAACCTGTCCCGGTTGGATTGGCGCATCCGCCACGTTGAGTTCGCCTCAGTTTAAGAGCAAGCCACGCGGAAACGGCAGTTGCGGCAAGCTCGGTCGACGAAAAGTCATGAGCAACGTCATCCTAGTTTGGCTCGCTCGTAGTGATGAGCGCGAATATGACTTGGTCGCCGTTGCGCATGGCTTCGACGAGCAGCGGCACATTCGGCAGACGACGGCCTTGGGAGTCCTCCCATTGATTCAGGTTCTCGATCTTGCGGAGGGTGCCGCTGGCGGCCTCTACCTCTCCGTTGAATAGGCGATAGATGATGGAGGCAGGCG
>JAJYYI010000072.1 GCA_021801125.1 Deltaproteobacteria bacterium
ATGGAAGAGATTCGCGGACGTACACTCCCTGTACATGGAGTGCGTGTCCTACGAAGAACTCGCCGATGATATTCGGCTCGGCGGGACCCGACGTCACCTTAAGCAAAAGGCGAACGACTATGCCCTGGTGATCGTCGATGAGGCTCAGGCCTTCCGCAATCCGCTGACCCGTCGCGCTCAGGCGCTGCGCAAGCTGCTCGAAGGCCACCCAGCCAAAACGCTGGTCCTGCTTTCGGCGACTCCGGTCAACAATTCGTTATGGGACCTGTACTACCTGCTTTCATACTTCCTGAAGCAGGACGCCGCTCTGTCGGACCTGGGACTGCGCTCGTTGCGCGAGAAGTTTGCTGATGCGGTCAAGCAGGATCCGGACGACCTCTCGCCGGATGCCCTGTTCGACGTGCTCGACGCGACCACGGTGCGCCGCACGCGGCATTTCGTGCGCCGCTACTATCCCAACGATCGAGTGCGCGATTCGCGAGGGCGCGAGATACCAGTCCAGTTTCCGACGCCGCACGTTGAAGCGATCAATTATTCGTTGGACGAAGCGCTTCCGGGCTTTTTCGAGGACTTCAAGCTCGCCCTGGCGCCGGAGGAAGGCGATCCATTGTTGACGTTGGCGCGGTATGCGCCGAGCCAGTACCGCCGCGGCGCGGCTTCCGATCCGGGCGAAGCCGCCCTCATCGGGCTGCTGCGGTCGGCGTTGCTCAAGCGGTTCGAATCTTCCGGCCGTGCTTTCGCGGCGACCGCCGAGAAGATGGCGCGGGCGCATGACGCCTTTCTTGAAGGACTGGACCGGGGCGTGATTTTAACCGCGGAAGCGATCGAAGAGTGGGAACAGACCGATAATGATGAAGCTTTAGACGATCTGATTCGCACCTCCGCTTCAACAAACGCCAAGGGCTACGATACCGATAAGCTGCGAGCCGACGTTAAGCACGATCGCGACCTCCTGCGCGACTTCGCCAGCCGAGCGGCTGCCGTGAAGGCTGAGCAGGATCCCAAACTCGCTTGCCTAATCGAAGCGCTGGTTGAAATCGACAAGCAGGCGCGCAGAGAGGGCCTCGACGAACAGGATATTCGGAACAAGCGCAAGATCGTCATTTTCTCGTATTTTGCGGATACCGTCGAATGGACCACCGAGCATCTGAAGAAGGCGCTCGAAACCGATCGCCGGCTCGCGCCCTATCGAGGCCGCATGGTCTCGGTGGTCGGCGACGAGTCGCGAGACGGCGTCACGCGCGAAAAGGCGGTCTTCGGCTTCGCTCCAGAATCGAGCGAGGCTCCGCCCGGAGCCGACGAAGACCGCTACGACATCCTGGTAACCACCGATGTCCTGGCTGAAGGTGTCAACCTTCAACAGGCGCGGAACATCATCAACTACGATTTGCCCTGGAACCCGATGCGGCTGGTGCAACGCCATGGACGCATCGACAGGATCGGCAGTCCTCATCGCGACGTTTACGTGCGGTGTTTCTTTCCGGACAAGAGGCTCAACGACCTGCTGGACCTGGAGTCGAGGATCAGGAGAAAGCTGAAGCAGGCGGCGGCGAGCATCGGGGTCGAGCACGAAGTAATTCCCGGCGCTGCCACCGGGGAACAGGTCTTTGCCGAAACTCGCGAAGAGATCGAAAAACTGAAGAATGAGGACGCGAGCATTCTCGAGAATGCCGGTGAAGATCCATCAGCCCACTCAGGCGAGGAGTATCGGCAAGAACTTCGCAAAGGGCTCGAACGCTACGGCGAGAAGGCGATTACCGGACTCCCCTGGGGCGCGGGGTCGGGCTTCGTCAATGGCCGCGCGTCCGGCCATTTCTTCTGCGCCAGGGTGGGAGACCGTGTCTTTCTGAGGTTCGTTCCGGCCGAGGGCGACGCGATTCTCAGAGACACCCTCGGGTGCCTCAAGCTGATTGCTTGCAAGGACGACACCCCACGTCACGCCCCTGACAAAATTCGCGAGAAAGCTTACGCCGCCTGGGAGCGCGCGCGGCGGGATATCTTTGAGGAGTGGAAGTTTGCTACCGACCCCGCGAACTTGCAGCCGCGGGTCAGGGCCGGAATGAAGGCGGCTGCCGACCACATACGGAAATATCCACCGCCTAAGTTCGCTCAGGAACAGGTCGATCGGTTGGTCGAGTGTATCGAGGCGCCTTGGGGTGCGCGAATAGAGCGGCAGATCCGGGAGCGCCTCGACGGCGCCAAGGGCGTCGAGGCTTCGCTCGCGATCGCCGCAAAAGTTAAGGAACTCGGGCTGGAACCCTTTAAACCGCCAACACCTCTGCCGCCGATAGAGGAAAATGAGGTGCGGTTGGTTTGCTGGCTCGCCGTTGAATCAAGGTCGTAGAGCGAGAAGCGAACTCTCGGGATTTGCAGGCAAGCTACTGGCCTGCTACCGCAAGAAGAAGACCAAGCCGGCATGTTGCAGCCCTTTGCGCGCCCGCGGCGGACGTAAGGCCGGGGTAGGTTTGGCACACTGAATTTTGGAGATAGCGTCATGCCGTGGGCGTTGATTACCGGTGCTTCGAGCGGGCTAGGCGAGGAATTTGCCTATGCGCTGGCCCGTGAACGCTTCAGCCTCGTGTTAACCGCGCGCCGCGAGGATCGGCTGGCGGCTGTGACTGAACGAGCGCGCGCGCTCGGGGCTCTTGCGGCCCATCCGATGGCGCAAGATTTGAGCCGTCGCGACGGGCCGCCGGCGCTGTTCAAGCGCCTGGAGCAGGCCGGCATTAGCATTGATTTTCTGGTCAACAACGCCGGCTTCGGAACGCGCGGGCCGTTTTACCAGCTGCCGCTGGAACGTGAGTTGGAGGAGATAGACCTCAACGTCACCGCGATGGTTGCGGTAGCTCGGCTCGCCGTCGCCGGAATGGTTGAGCGAGGCTACGGCACGATAATCAATGTTGCTTCGACCTCGGCGTTTCAGCCGATGCCATATATGGCGGTGTATGGCGCGAGCAAGGCGTTCGTGCTGAGCTTTTCGCTGGCCCTGACCGCCGAAGTCGCCTCGCGTGGTGTCCATGTGATGGCGCTCTGTCCAGGCGTTACCCGAACCGAGTTTCAGGCGGTCGCGGGCACTGAACAGGTCAGGATTCCCGCATTCGCCTACATGACCTCAACGACGGTCGTGGACCAAGCGCTTGCCGCCGCCCGCCGGCGCCGGCCGCTATACGTGAATGGGAGGGTCAACTGGCTTATGGCCGAGATGGTCCGCTTCGCACCGCGCAGACTCGTAAGCCGAATCATATCGTCCATGTTTCGCCCCGCGCACAATTAGGGCGGCGGCGGTGTCTGCGCCATAACGCGTTTCGCCGCCTCGCCGGCAGGCAGTGCTGTCTTGCCTGCGGCTGGAACGACCGGTCTATCTGGCTTCTGGCGCCTGAGGGTCGCGAGTCTACAGCTTGAGGAGGTCCCGCGCGATTACGACTCGCTGGATTTGCGAGGTGCCTTCATAAATCTGCAGCAGCTTGGCATCCCGCATCAGCTTCTGCACCGGGTACTCGTCCATATAGCCATATCCGCCGAAGATCTGCACGGCGTTGGTGGTGATCTTCATGCAAGCGTCGGCGGCAAAGGCCTTGGCGTAGGCCGAGAGCGGGCTGCGCGCCTGTCCCTGGTCGACCAACCAGGCCGCCTTGTAGGTCAGCAGCCGCATCGCTTCGATCTCGATCGCCATGTCGGCGAGCATAAACTGAATCGCCTGGAAGTTTGCGATTGGTTGGCCGAAGGCGCTTCGCTGCTTGGCGTATTTAAGGGATTCGTCCAAAGCTCGCTGCGAAATGCCGGTCGCGATCGACCCGATCGACGGGCGGCTGTGATCGAAGGTGATCATCGCGTATTTGAAGCCTTCGCCTTCTTCGCCGAGTAGTCCGCTGGCAGGCACCCGGACTTCCTCAAACGTCACCTCGGCGGTGTCGCCGGCTCGCTGACCGAGCTTGCCGTGCATGCGGCGCCTGCTGATACCCGGCAGGTCGGCAGGAAAGACGAAAGCGGAGACCCCTTTATGCCGCCGCTGCCGGTCGGCGGTGGCAAAGGCGACGTACCATTGCGCCTGGGACCCGTTCGAGATGAAATGCTTGACGCCATTGAGGACGTAAAAGTCACCGTCCCGCCGATAAGACGTTGACATCGCCGCGACATCTGAGCCGGCGCCGGGTTCGGTAATGGCGAAGGCGGCGAAGGTCGGTTTCGCCGTCAATGCGCCAAGATAGCTCCGTTTCTGTTCGGTGTTGCCGGCGATCAGCAGGGGCAGCGTCGCCAGTTCGTTGGCGCCAATAGCTCCGGCGATTCCCGCGCAGCCGTAGTTCAGCTCCTCGAAGATGATGCAGCTGTCGAGCGTGGTCAGCCCTGGGCCTCCGAACTCCTGAGGAACCTGAAAATTCATCAACCCGGCCTCGAAGGCCTTGGCGCAGACATCGTGTGGGAAGGTTGCATTGAGGTCATATTCTCGAGCTCGAGGAATCATCTCGTGCTCCGCAAACTTATGCGCCAGTGCTTTCAGTTCTCGCTGTTCCTCAGTGAGCTCGAACGTGATCATAAAACGACACCCCCAGACCTGGTCTCTAATCGTTTGGCAAAGCCGCGCGTGGGACGCGCATCCTTGCTTATATACAACCACAATCTGCCGCTGGCGAGGAGCGCTTGCGGGCTGGATAAACCGACTTGCCGACGCCGCGCGCTTGCTAAGCTTGATCAGGCGGCGGGTGGTGTCTGTCAATTGGTGGAAAAGCAGTAGGCATCGGATCTTCGCGGCAGGCTGAGCAGTTGAAGCATCAAGTTGGTATTAGGCTGCCTCCGGTTGTTGGTTGACGGG
>JAJYYI010000009.1 GCA_021801125.1 Deltaproteobacteria bacterium
AGTTTCAGATGACATCCGAGGGGGGATTTTCACATGACGCCTGACACGGGCCCACAACTTGGGAAAGGTCCTTGGGCGTTGCAAAAGGATGTACTCCGTCTTCCCAATACAACGGTTCTTCCGTGCGCGGGGTGCTACCACCGAGAACCCTCACAGACTCTCCTATCGGGACAACACGCCACCCCTTCGGAATCTTCCCGAGCGACGAGTCCTCAAAGCAGTCGGGCAAGAGGTCGTACAGGTCGGCGGGGAGGCCGGGGAGCGACTGGCCGCGGTGCCATCGGCCTTCGGCCTTGGCCCGGAGGGATCGAAATCGACGAACCACGATTTGAAGATCGCCCGCGCGATTGCCTCCAGCGTCTCATTCATACGCCGGTTCACTTCGAACTTGTCGTCCAGCGCACCGAGAATCGCGCCAGCGGCGACCTGATCGTCGATTGAGGGCAACGATATTCGTAGCCGCAGCTGGTCGCCTAGGCTGAGATACGGCGCCATATCTGTACTGGCGGCCATACCTTCCAGTTGTTCCCGAAATTCCCGGCTCCGGGACCAGTAGTAGAGGAATTTCTGATCGATCTCGCGCGGCTTCAGAGACCGCCAATAGGAGAGGTGTGGTGAGTAGACCGAACCCGCTTGCGCTTGGCGAATACGCCCGACGCGCCCGGTCGAGTTTCCTTTCGTCGTGATAGCGACATCTCCTGTGAGAGCTATCTTGCGACCGAAAACGGCCAGATCATTGGTGATGAACCGATCCGGACGCTCCAGCACGAATCCATGATCTTGCAGATACGCCGCCCGCAGAAAAATCGGTCCCCTCCCTCCCAGCTCCTCGTTCTTGGCCCGGTAGCCGTCGCCTAATTCAAGGGCTCGCTCTTTGACAAGGCAGCTAAAGGTCGTAACCCGTCGATTCATTGAGACAAGTTACCCGATAGAGCGCAAAAGGGGCTTCCGCTGCGGCAGTCCATCCGCGTTCCGGCCGTCACGCCGCGTAGCGCAGAATCTCGACTTCGGCATGCCGGTCGGCCGCTTCCTGCGCCTTCGCGTAAACCTTCGCCGCGACCGTCTCGTCCAGGTAGTATTCTCCGCAGTTCTGGCAGATCTCCGCCGGCGTGCCCTTGACCAATACGGTCGTCTCTCCCCGGGCCAGCGTCACGGTTACAACACCCGGCCTGGTCTCACCCGTCTTGCAAATTACGCACTTCATTAGGGCCTCCGCGTTTTGAAATCCTCGCTCCAAAGGGCCGGGTCGGGCCGATAAACCGTCACCACGAAACAGGTTCCGCTTGCCGGATCCCGCGCAACAACCAGATGAAGCGGCTCCGTCCGCTCGAAGCCGAGAATGAGCACGCTTGGGAACGGCTGATCGTCCGGATACGACGCAATTATCTCACCCTCCCGTATAATCCGCACAACGGCTTCAGGCGCGACCGACCGTTCGAACATGCGCTCGAAGGCATGGCGCGTGAATCGGACGGCGCTACAATCCATACCCTAACGCCCTCAGGTTCTTGCGGATCGCCTCGTCAAGTTTCCGCGCTTCCGCCATCTGGCCTTGCAAGGCGGCTGTCAGCCGCCGCATCTTCTCGTCGAACGGCTCGCCGTCGTCCTCGATGGCCTCGGCGCCGACGTACCGGCCCGGCGTCAGAACGTATCCATGCGCCGCGGTCTCCTCAGTCGTGGCGCTCTTGCAAAAGCCCGCAACGTCCGCGTACTTGCCCGCGCCCTTGTCGCCGCGCCACGCATGATACGTCGCGGCGATGCGCGCGATTTCGTCGTCGGTCAGTTCGCGATGCACCCGGTCGATCAGCGCGCCCATCTTGCGCGCGTCGATAAAGAGCGTCTCGCCGTGACGGTCGCGCAAACGCTTGTCCCGCTTGTTGCGCGAGAGAAACCACAGGCAGGCCGGAATCTGGGTCGAGTAGAAGAGCTGGCCGGGCAGCGCGACCATGCAATCGACCAGGTCGGCCTCGATGATCTTCCTGCGGATATCGCCCTCGCCGGACTGGTTGGAGGACATGCTCCCGTTGGCCAGCACGAATCCCGCCATCCCGTTCGGCGCGAGATGATGGATGAAGTGCTGCACCCATGCGAAGTTGGCGTTGCCCGCTGGCGGTATGCCGAACCTCCAGCACGCATCGTCCTTGAGCTGAGCACCGCCCCAATCGCTGTCGTTGAACGGCGGGTTGGCGAGCACAAAATCCGCCCTGAGGTCCTTGTGCAGATCGCGCGTGAAGCTGCTGACGTTCTCGGTTCCGAGGTTGCCGTCGATTCCCCGGATCGCGAGGTTCATCTTCGCAAGCCGCCAGGTCGTGTGGTTCGACTCCTGCCCGTAGATGGAGATATCGCCGATTCGGCCGCCGTGCGCCTCGACGAACTTCTCGCTCTGCACGAACATCCCGCCCGAGCCGCAGCACGGGTCGTAAACGCGGCCCTTGTACGGCGAGAGCATCTCGACCAGCACCCGCACGACGCATCGCGGCGTGTAGAACTGTCCGCCCTTCTTGCCCTCGGCGCTCGCGAACTGAGACAGGAAGTATTCGTAAACGCGGCCCAGAATGTCCTTGGAGCGGTTCTCCTTGTCGCCAAGGCCGATAGTGCCGATCAGGTCGATCAACTCGCCAAGGCGCGTCCGGTCAAGGCCGGGCCGGTTATAGTTCTTGGGCAGAACGCCCTTTAGCGAGCGGTTGTCGCGCTCGATCGCGTCCATCGCGTCGTCGATGAACTTGCCGATCGTCGCCTGCTTGGCGTTTGCCTGGAGGAAGGACCATCGCGCTTCCTTGGGCACCCAGAAGATATTGTCGGCCCGGTATTCGTCGGGATCTTCGGGGTCGGCTCCCTCGCCCTTTTGCGCCAGCAACTGAGCGTGCTTCTCTTCGAAGGCATCGGAGACGTATTTCAGGAATATCAGGCCGAGGACGACGTGCTTGTACTCGGCCGCGTCCATGTTGTTGCGGAGCTTGTCCGCAGCCAGCCACAGCGTCTGCTCGAACCCGAGCGTCGCCCCGTTATTGCCGTTACCGTTGCGTTTGGACTTTCCGCCACCCGCGCGAGCCACTCACTGTGCCCCCTCGGAAAAAGTAGGGAAATCATAGACTAAAACGAGGCCAAGGGGACAGAAGCCGGCCCCGCGATGGCCGACAGCCGCTGGCAACATCGAGTCAACCACTGGGACCGCGCGCCGAAGCCGCGGAAAGCAGACCATCCCGGGTTCGGTGATGCCGAGTCGCCGGATGTCCGAGGGTTCGTTTGAACCTTGGCCGGCGACTGGCCTGTGTATTTCTCTTTCGCCGCGACGAAAAACGGGCTTTTTCAGGTTGCCATTCCGTGAGATTTTCGATCCAAGAGGAGCAATTTTCGTGAGACATGAAATGAACGCGTACGGGAAATCCCAAGCCGCCGAAAGGGTCGTGCAGGGCGCGCTGGCCGCGGCTGCAACCGCAGTTGCAGTTCTATATGAGATAATCGAGGATATGTACCCGCGGGCATCGCAGATCGAGCTCTTCGCCAGAGGGCACGCGCGCCCGGGCTGGACCGTTTGGGGCAACGAGGCAATCCCATCGAGAGCGGAGAAGGTTAACAACGGCTCGCCGAAGCGGCGGTGTGATCGGACTCCGAACACGCGACTTAAGAGGAACCGATCGAGTTGAACGAACCGCTCTTCCGATGCACATCGCAAAACGATGGAACGTACGCCATCGTACACGACAACTCAGGCAAGCGACGCGAGGTCTTTGCTCATGTCTCCAAGTCGGGTCTGTCGGGCGATGCGAGGGCTTCCATGGTGAGCACGCTCGCCACGTCTGGATCGCGCGCCAACCTGTTGATTTCACCGCGGACGGCGGCAACCGCCGATGCCAGCCGGTGCGCTTCATCGGTGGATATCCGAACCTTGTTTTCCAACCGTTCGTGAAGGGTGCTCAACCGCTCAGCGAGGCTCGTCAGACGCGTCAGATCTGGCTTCAATTCGGCGGCGCGCAGGAGCGCCGCTTTCTCCTCGAGAGCGGTTGTCTGCTCCAGAATGCGCTTCAGCCTTCGCGAGCGTTTCGGTCTTCGCGGCGGTGGTTCTTCGGGATCGAGAACGGAACAGATACGTTCCAGCATCGACAGCCGCTGCGTCATACGTTCGGCGGTGATGTGAGAGAGCAGTTTCACTCCCCCACCTTTGATCCTTGCCCGGATGAAATCTCGCACGCTGAGGAGGTCATACCTTAGCCACCTCCCATCGTGCGAATATCGTGGGTGCTCCGATCGAGGGCGAATCCCGAGTTCGATCTCATGACGCTCCTTCTCCAGCTGACTTGTTGAAACGTCGAGAGCCTGAGCGGTCACGGCCGAAACGACCCATCGCGAGCGCAGATGGTTGGGGTTAAATCCCAGAAATTTTGCTGCCTCAACCACCTCCGAATCGAGCGGAACGGGTCGAACCTTTGACTTCGCCATGCCCATGATTTCAGGATTAGCCGGTTCCAGGAAAAATGCGAAGCAATGAGGGCAACACGGGGTCTTTTCAAGGTTTCACTCCGTCACCTTTCGTCACCTTTTTATTGTGGTCGTCGTGGTGTCCAGCGGGCGAATTGGGAGTGCTGAAATCGCGACTTTTGTGATTTTTCGCGCACATACGCGGATTTTCATATAGGCGCAGGATCGCGCGGCCCTTCATCGACCGGCCTTACAAGCCCGAGGTCGCGGTTAGAGACCTGCGCGCCAGCTACCAAATCTTTCGCCGGTTTTGCAGTACAGTCGCTTCGG
>JAJYYI010000034.1:0-679 GCA_021801125.1 Deltaproteobacteria bacterium
CGGTGGTGTTCTTGATCATGTATTGAAGCTGCTGGGCAAGGTTCGTGACGGTAGCGGTCTCTTGCTGAAGCTGCGCGAGCTGCCGGATGAACATATTCTGGTCGAAGACAGGCACGCTTCCGCCGCCACCAAAATCGAATTGCGCGCACGCGATAGCCGGGCGCAAGAACACGGCGAGCGCTAGCACAGGGAGTATCCCGAAGTGGCGAGTGATCTTCATTGCCCTGCCTCCAACCCTTCCCGTCCGATTTCGGAATGGAGTGCTCTTCCATTCAAGTGGCGGTTGCGGGTTGTTGGGTTCCACGACGGCTGCATTTCAGGGTGAAGGTGGGCAGCTAGGTACTCAGCCCATTCGCCAAGTCCGTGCGAGCGAAGCCACTCCAACGGCCAATGCTCGGCTCGCTCTGCGACCAAATGTCGGGCGGCGAGCACGTCTTCCTTCGAGCCGGCGCCAGTGAATGCTAGGGCCACTGGTCCAAGCCCGAATTGGAAGAGCCGTCGTCCAAGAGGCGACACATAGTAGTAATCGCGCTTCGGTGCGGCCTCGGCGATAAGGTCGATTTGCCTATCGGAGAGTCCGAACCTGCGGTAGAGATCGCGGGTCTGCGGATTTCGCGCCTCCGGGTTCGGCAAAAAGACCTTGGTTGGGCACGACTCCAGGACCACGTCGCGATGGGGG
>JAJYYI010000034.1:689-4735 GCA_021801125.1 Deltaproteobacteria bacterium
TTCGCTGAGACTCTGGGTCGCGAGTACAACCGCAGCGTTCTTTTTGCGGAGCGTACGCAGCCACTCTTCGAGTTTGGCCCCGAAGGTCTCGTTGGCGAGGACGACCCATGCCTCGTCGATAACGATGAGCGTGGGCCGGCCGTCGAGGCGTTGCTCGATCCGATGAAAGAGGTAGGTCAGGACCGGAATCACGACCTCGCGGCCCATGGCCATCAGGGTTTCGAGTTCGAAGGTGACGAAATCGCTGTCGAGCAGAACGTCGCGGTCGGCGTCCAGAAGACTGCCGAGAGGCCCGGCTAGTGAGTATGGATTTAAGCCATCGCGGAGTGACGGATCTTGGACCTGGGTGATGAGGTTGGTGATGGTGCGCTGTTCAACCGGGGCCTCGGCCAGCAAGGTGAGGCCGCGATAGAGTGCTTTCGTCTGAGGCGGCGCGAGCTTCACACTTCTGATCGCGATCCAGCTCTCGAGAAGCGTCTGAAGCTTCATGCGGTCGGCGGGATCATCGATGCGGGCGAGCGGTTGAAGCGGCACGTCCTCTTCGGCGAGATCGAGGTGCTGACCGCCTAACGCCTTTGTCAGGACAAACGCCGAGTAGCCTTTGTCCATAAAGAAGATCTGCATCCGCGGAACGGCTCGGGCGTTCGCGGCGATAAAACCGAGCGCGACGCTTTTGCCGGCACCCGTTGGGCCGATCAGCAGTGTATGGCCGGTGTCGGTGACGTGAAGGTTGAAGCGCCATGGTGTGCCCCCGGTGGTCGCACCATAGCAGAGCGCAGGCGTGTTCTTCGGATAATAGGGACAAGGAATCACCGCCAAGCCGGGCCAGACGCTGGTGAGCGGGATGATGTCGGCGACATTCCGTGTGCTGACGAGTGGCTTTCGCACGTCGTACCAGCCGTGAATTGGAATCGAGCCGAGCCAGGCCTCGGTGGCGTTGTAAGACTCGATGCGCGGGTCAAAACCCATGTTCTGACAGGTTTTGAAGATCAAGCGCGCAGCTTCGCGAGCGTCCGCGCGAGTGTCAGCGGCGATGACTATCTTCGCGGTGACGTAGCAGAAGCGGACTTCGCCGCCCTCCGCTTCTGCGATCGCGTCGTCAGCGTCATCGGCCATCTTAAGAGCGTGCTGATTGTCGAAAGCAGCACCTGCTCCGGTCCCGATGCTCTCGCTGATAATGGCGCGCAAGCCTTTACGCTTTTGGAACCAATTGCGCCGCACAACGCCGAGCTGGCCGACCGATGCGCGCAACCCCTGAGGCAATGCGCGAATCGAGTAACGGAATGAGAGTGGAAGCTCGTGCAGGAAAGCCGCCAACTCCGCGTGTGAGAAGAGCGGCAGCCCGGCCAACGAAATGACGCGGGTGTGCTTTCCGCCGATGCGCGGCTCGGTGCCTGTGATGAAATCCTGGTTGCCGAGCACGATGTCGAGCGGGACCGCGCCCCCTGGCGCTTTGATCTCAGACACGGATCCGCTGATGCAGGCCGTGATGTGCGATAGAAGGTCCGGCATGTTGAGCGGCCTCAGCTTGAGCGCTGGGCTCATCGCGTCGGCAAAGTCCTCAAGCTGCTGCTTGTACCACTCTCGCTCGCGTTCTCGATCGTCGTTGGAACCGGAAACGAAAATCCCGCCGAGTCTCGCCTGCGCGTCGGTCAACCTGCGGCAGGCGATGCTAAGCACCATCGTGCTCTCGAAGTGCCGGCCTTCCTGGGCGTAAATGAGATCGCCCTCGTGACTGATGAGCGCGCTTACCGGATCTGGAAACGCACGCTTCGGACGTGACGCGCTCGGATGGCGCATGTAGTCGATTTGCCATGCGAAGCTCTCATCCATTCCTGATCAGCGCCCGATTTGCGAGGGCGCGATGGGCGTCGAGTTCCTCGACGCTGGCGGAATTGAGATCAGGTCCGGCACATGCGAACGCTGAAAAGCGCGCGCCGTCCTTCATCATGATGGTTTGGTCGTCTTCGGCGTAGGCATAGTTCAGAAGGTCGGGTAGACCGCGCCTGAGATCCGGCTTGCGCCTCAGCTCGCGAAACTCCTTGAACAGCATCGTTTGCCTCCTGCGATCATCCCCGCATCTCGCGCGGTGTTGGGACGGTCGGACGGATTCGTTCTGGCGGCGGCGCCCAAACACAAGCGCGGGCGGGATACCGTTCCTGGTAGCGGTAGTGGCGGATGTATACTCGGCTGAATTGGGGGTCGACCTTGGCAGCCTCCACGAGCGCCCAGTGACCGCCGGTCGCAAGCAATGCCCCAAGTGCGGCCGTGTACCATTGGCCTCCGCCCAAAATGAGAGCGGCGGAAGCGATCCAATTCGCGATCGCGAGGGGACGCTCCGCTCCGGCCAGAAGTATCGGTCGGACCAGGGACTGGTGGATGATATTGAGCCGCCGCCTGCCTTCGTTCATTGAGCTTTCCTCAAGTGGGCTAGAACAGGGCGGCGCCGAGCGGGAAGAGCGTGGTCATGAGTTGGGTCGCGCCAAGTGCTGCCGCGCCGCCGAAAGCAACCGCCGACATCTTGCGGACGCCCGTGCCGTGCTCGCTGACGGACCAGGTGATGCCCGTGCCGATAATCGCCGCGGTCACGATTGCGTGGGCGACGGTCCCCTGCAGATCATTCTGCAAGGTTGTCAGCGGCGCGTCCCACGGGAGCACGCCGCCCGCAGTCGCTGCTAACGCGCGGGCCGGCAAGGCGATGGTGAGCAGGCCAAAGGCGTAGCTCAGCCGTGCTGCCGATTTGGTGATCAAAGCCCTGAACTTTCTCGCGCAAATCATGTGACTAACCTCCGTTTTGGATGCGACATTCACTTCTTCTCCGAATCCGTGGAGACAGCGGTGAATCCGTGGCTGGGCGAATATCCTTCGACATGGATCAGCTCCGTTACGTGACGGCCTCTCGGCGTGCGGGTAATGAAAGCAATCAATTTGATGGTTTCGGCGATTAGCTCCGGCTGGGGCGGCACACCCGCCTCCTGTACGAGGCTCGCAAGGCGTGTAAGCGCGGACCGCGCGCTATTGGCGTGGATCGTCGTAACGCCGCCCGGATGTCCAGTCAGCCATGCCTTAAGGAGCGCAAGAGCTTCTCCTCCACGCACCTCACCGATGATGATGCGGTCAGGACGCAGCCGCATGGTGGCGCGCACGAGGCGCCCGAGATCGGCGGCTTCTGCCGTATGGAGCTGCACAACGTTTTGCGCGCGGCACTGGATTTCGAGGGTGTCCTCGATGATCACGTAACGCTCGTTGGGGTCAGAGCGTGCGACCATTTCATTGATCAGTGCACCGGCGAGCGTGGTCTTGCCTGAACCAGTACCGCCGCCAATCAAGATGTTGTCTCGCCGATCGATGGCGTCGCGGAAAGTGTCCGCTTGACGGTCAGTCATAATTCGATCGCGGACATAATCATCGAGCGTATAGAGAACCTGCGCAGGTTTGCGCATCGCAAAGCATGGCCGGCGTACAACCGGCGGCATCATTCCCTCGAAGCGGATACGCTCGATCGGAAGCTCGCCTTCAACGATGGGATGATCGACATCAGCCACGCTACCCAGCGTTGCAGCCACCGTGCCTATCAGACTCTCGCGCTGACTCTCGGGGATTGAGAAGCCGCTCGAATACAGTCCCCTGCCATGCGCCTCGAACCAGGCTCGTCCGTCTTCGTTCACGATGATGTCCGTAATCTTCGGATCGGCGATGGCAGCCAGCAGTTGCGGCCCTAACTGACGCCGCAGCAGTTCATCGCGTCGCCGTTCCTGTAGTTGTTGCGCGGGAATCATGCGTGGGCTCCGTTGGTCGCCGATGGAGATTCTGAATCTCCGGAACGCAATCGGCGCAGAAGCTCTTCGACCTCTTTCTGCCAGTCCTTATGCCCCTCCTCACCGAGGTAGCGGAGAGCAAGTTGGTCAAGCATCACGATTAGAAGCAGTCTCATAAATAGCGTCTGAGCAGGATGAGGATGCAGGCGAGGTGGATGAAGCCGAGAAAGTTTTCCGGGTAACGCTCCCAACGCACCACCAGACGGCGGAAGTTGTGCAGCCAGGCGA
>JAJYYI010000128.1 GCA_021801125.1 Deltaproteobacteria bacterium
TCGAGTACCGCAGCGCTTACGTGGGGGACAAGCAGGTTTCGGGGATGGGTTACTGGAGCCGGGTGTGCCACGAAAATCTGCTCATCGGTATTCGCGGTAATCCGCCGGCGCCGCCGATTTCAGCACGGCGACCGTCGATCATCAGATCGAAGCGCACCGCTCACAGCAGCAAGCCTGAGAGCGTCCGCGGCATCATCGACGCGTTGGTGCCCGGAGTACCCAAGCTCGAGTTGTTTGCTCGCGGATCCTTAACGGTTCCCGGCTGGGAAGCGTGGGGCAACGAGGTAATCACGCAAGTTATGCCGGCAAGTGCAACCAATGACACGGCAACCGCGCGATCAGGCGCGGTCCGGGCCGAATCCAACGGAAGGAGAGATGACAATGTCGAGCGATCTACTTACAGCAGCGCACGAGCGCACGGTCAGACTAACACTCAGGGTCGAACTCCCTGCGAGCGTGTACGAGCTTTATCGTGAAGCGGCACGGCTCGCGAAGCAGCTCGGCAAGAGCTGGAGACCCGAGGCTGCGGTCGCGAAATGGCTCACTCAGCAGACGGCGGCGGCAGTTCAGGAACTCCGTCAGGAGAAACAACAGCGCGACGCTGGCAAACCGCGTGAATCAGCGCGGGGATGAACGAGACGTTCGGCTGTTCCGGCCTACGAACATCGCGCCGGGCCGGCGATAGCGGGCGGCGCGATGTGTAGTAGGTGAACGCGGCCGGGACGCCGCGTTCACGGCTGCTACGGACCCAGGTCCATATAAAGCAATGGCATTCGCGATACTCAGGATCCAAAAGGTCAAGGAGCGGGGGCGCCACGGTCTGGCCGCGGTCGCGGCTCATATCGCGCGCACCCGCGAGACCTCTAATGCCGATCCTGAACGCGGGATCGAGGTACTACATGGGCTCGATCCAGAGGCAGACGTGATGCGGTTGTTGCCCGAGCGCAGGCGCAAGGATGCCACCGTTGCGGTCGAACTTCTGCTCACGGCAAGTCCGGAGTTTTTCCGACCAGAGAACCCAGGCGCGGCCGGGAACTGGGACGAGCAGCGAATGCGTAAGTGGGCGGATCTCAACCTCGCATGGCTCCGTGACCGCTACGGGGAAAACTTTACGTACGCAGCTCTGCATCTGGACGAATCGACCCCGCACATCCAGGCGCTGATCGTGCCCCTGTCCAGTTTCGGCCGGTTGAGCGCAAGAGATCTCTTCGGTCCAGCACAGCTGCGTCAGCTCCAGACCGAGTACGCGCGCGCGATGGGCGCGTTCGGGCTTACCCGTGGAATTTTTGGAAGCAAGGCCCGTCATGAATCGATCAAGAAATTCTATTCACGGGTCAACCAGGACATGAGTCTCGGCAGTATCCTTCCCGCGGAACCGGCAGATCCGAAGATTGCAGTGCCCGAACCCGCTGCACGTGACCGGCTCAGTCCGCAACGTTACGCGGAACGAGCTGCTCGCGAAGCCTATCGGCAAGGTTGGCGAGCCGGCGCCGAGAAAGCGTTGTCATCGGTCCGGCCGGCCTTGGCCAAGGCCCGACAGTTCGACGCCACGCGCAAGCGCCTCGCAGAGCGCGAGGCCCGACTGTCTGAAATCCACGCTCAGACGGAGCGGCTTCGCGAAATACCTCTGCGAGCCATCCTGCTCGCCGCCCACTGCACGCCCGACGCCCGTGACCCTCAGTACAACTGGCGCACGCCGGCGGGACGGATCTCGCTGAGCCACGAGAATCACATGCAATGGTACAACCACGATCAGCGGCACGGCGGGGGCGGCGCTATTGATCTGACCATCCACCTGACCGGGCTCGGCTTTCGAGGGGCGGTTGCATGGTTAGCCAGACACTTCGATGGAAAGGACGCGATCTCCAGTGCGCGCGCGTTCGCGGCGCGGCGGATCGAGAAGGCGGCTGAGCGGGCGATCGGGCTCGTCCTGCCGGAGCTTCCCAAGGCCGACCCCCGCGGCATCGACGCCGTACGCACTTTCCTCATCGAGCAACGTCATTTACCTGCACGACTGATCGACAAGGCGATCGGTTCGGGCGCGATTTACGCCATTCGCTATGGCAAGTACGTCAATGCGGCCTTCCGGCTGAATCACATCAAGGGCTCTTTGATCGAGTCAGTCGGTGTCGAGATCCAGGGCATTGGAGAGCAGCCTTTCCATGGGCTGCGCGGCAACGACGGCGTCTTTCTCTTTGGCGAGGATCCAATGCTCGAACTCGCCTTCTGCGACGACGCTATCGACGCTTTGTCCTACTTGGCTCTCCATGCGCGAACCGGCCTATGGGTCGCCGCACTGCTCGGCGATGGTGCCGACGCCGCCAACTTCAGCCGCCGACACGCGGATCAAGGAATCAAGATCATAGGTGCCTTCAGCGCAAGCGGCTCGCAAGGTCGTAAGACCCGGAAATTGTTTGCTGCCGCCCCAGACGCAACGCGAGACGTGCCGGAAGAAGCCACAAGCTGGAACGATCTTTTGCGTCTCTCGGCGACCGCGAATTGTCTCTTCCCGGCGCACGGGGCCGAACCGGGACTCACCGCTTCGAACGACCCGCAGCTTCTAAGGGTCGGCGACCGCTGGGTTTGGCTTGATGAGCCCGACCGCAGGGCTATAACCGACCACGACATCTTTTTCACCGTCGAAGATCCGCAGCCTGCGGCGATCCGTTATGCGCTCGCGCTTGCACGGGAACGATGGGGCGCGATCACCGCACGCGGTTCGGACGAGTTCCGAGAATTGGCCAAGAAAGAAGCGGCGGGGCTCGGCATCGAGTTGATCGGAGACGACAGCGTTCAAGAACCCGGATGGGCCAGTTCGATCCTGAGGGGTCTCGAAAGCGTCATGAGGTTTCAGGCTCCAAGCGTGAACAGAAAGATAGGTGAAGAAATTTCAGACCATGCCGCCGCGGGAGCTTCGGCGCACCCGCACCAGTTCCAATCACCGACCAGCGTTAAGCGCGAATCCTGAAAGGAGGCTTGCAGGTCGAAGGGGGTAACATGACTGCTAATGATGTTTCATCGCCGATCAGGCCCTTGACCAGCATCGTCAAGGATCTGATTTCGATGCTACAAGAGTTCCTTGCGGCAGTGCGGCAAGAGTCGAACCCGGCGTCGATAATATCGGCAACACCCGGCGGGCGCGAGGAATACCTGTCGATCGAGCAGCTTTGCCAACGTATCCCGCTCAGACCGCAGACCATCCGCAACAAGATGGCATCGGGCGAGTTAGTCGAAGGAGTTCACTTCTACCGGCTGAGGCCGCAACCGCGACGGGATGAAGACCAGGCGGAGCGCGCGGCGAACGAAAGCCGCTGCCAAGCGCCGCGCGACGCCCATGCCGAGCGCGACCCGAATGGCCGGGAAAAAACAGCAGGCGAAGATAGCCGGCGAGGAAAGCCGGTGTTCCTCTGGTCGAAAATGGAGGAGTGGCTGAAGGGGGAGCTGCCGAAACAAACTCCTACACCCTTCTATGCTGTGCACCATGCCCGTACGAGAAAAAAGCGGCAAACTGTTCTTTGATTTCTGGGTGAACGGAAAGCGCGCGAAGACTTACACCGGTCTCGACGCGACGCCCGAGAACTGGAAGCTTTGCAATGCCAAGATGCGCGAGATCGAACGTGATCTCGCCCGCGGCACATTCGACTATCGCGCGCATTTTCCGACCGGAAACGCGCTTCATGTCTTCTACCCTGATGACCGGCTGCGCGAAGGCGCCGCCACGCTGTTTTCGGATTACATCGAGCAGTGGCACCGGGATCGATCGCCCATCCGGGCTGATGGAAGCGTCATTCCTGACGCGGACATTCACCCTTCAACCTGGCTGCATGACGGGACCACGGTGCGGAGCACGTTCACCCCGTTTTTCGGCCACATGCGTATAGGTGAGATTCGGTCGGAGCACACTTTGGCATTCCGCCGCTGGCTGTTTACCAAAGGGTTGAGCGGGAAAACGGTTGGCAACTACATGGGGCTTCTCCACAAAGTTTTCGACGACGCGGTCGCGGAGGGGCTTATCAGTGTCAACCCCGTGGTCAGAACGTCGAGCAGGAAGGTCCAGCGCGGCCGCAAGCGCCCCCGCACCTCCATCAATCCGCTTAAACCTGATCAGGTACTGCGATTTCTCGAAGTAGTCGATCCCTGGTACCGCGACCTGTACGAAGTGTGGTTCAACGTGGGTTGGCGCTCC
This sequence comes from Deltaproteobacteria bacterium, assembly GCA_021801125.1. GTDB lineage: Bacteria > Desulfobacterota > Binatia > Binatales > Binataceae > JAJYYI01. The sequence continues at coordinate 4,187 of JAJYYI010000128.1, forward strand.
GATGAGATTGTCGCGACCCGTTTCGGGTGGCTCGACTTCGAGCGTCAAATGGTTGTCGTGAAGCTCGGCCGGTACCGGGGGTATGAAGCCGAGCCCAAGACCGGGGAACGAGAGATCGATTGTTCTCATGCACCTGCGATCTTCGCCGCGTTCGCGCGACTACGCGAGCGCCAAGCGTCAACCGGCCCTGACGACTACGTTTTCACCTCTCCGGAAGGAAAGCCTCTCCATCAGGAATGGCTCAACGAGAACGTTTTCAAGCCCGCGCTCGAGCGCGCCGGGATCCCTTACCGCGGCCAATACTGCATTCGCGACACGTTCTGTACCTGGGCTCTGTCGGCGGGCGAAGATCCGGGATGGGTCGCGCGCGTTTGCGGAAACTCCGAGGAGATGATCTTCCGGCACTATCGGCGCTGGATGCCGGAGTTGAAGACTGGTTCAGGTCAAAAGATCGCCGCGGCGCTGAGCGCCGCACTCGGCCGTGCCGGACACGGCGCCACGCCGCGCCGCGCGGCCCCAAAACTCGCTCAACCG
>JAJYYI010000078.1 GCA_021801125.1 Deltaproteobacteria bacterium
GAAAGCTACGAACTCGAGTACGGCACGGGCACGCTCGAGATTCACGCCGACGGCATTGCGCGAGGGAAACGCGTTCTGATCGTCGACGACCTGCTTGCCACGGGCGGGACAGCGGCAGCCGCCGCGAAGTTGGCGGCCAGACTTGACGCGCACGTGGTTGGGTGCGCGTTTTTGATCGAACTTGCTTTTCTGAACGGGCGCGCCCGGTTGGCGCCTGTTGAGTGCTTCTCGGTAATTCGTTACGACGGCGGCTGAGCGCTTGGAAAACCATTAACCCTTATCTGATGGTCGACGCGCCGTCGTCCGTTTGACCGCGTACAACGCCATCGCGCCAAGGCTGTGAACGACACGCTGCTTAAGGATCGCAAGCGTCTGCGGTGGGTTCTCCTGCTCTCTTCCAGCTATTTCGTCGCCGAACTCGCCGCCGGGCTCTATACCAACAGTCTTGCGTTAATCTCGGACGCGGTCCATATGCTGACCGACATCGCCAGCATCTGCCTGGCCCTGGTCTCGCTTTGGATCGCGTCGCGGCCGGCCACGGCCAGCAAGACCTACGGTTACCTGCGCGCCGAAATCCTCGGCGCCTTGTTCAACGGGCTTCTGCTCTGGCTCATCGGATGCTTCATATTCTTCGGCGCCGTCGAGCGCCTGCGCAGTCCGGTACACGTGATGGCGTGGGGGATGATGCTCGTCGCATTGGCCGGTTTGGCTGTAAACCTTGGCGCTGCCCTGCTGACCCGCGCCAAACAGAGCGAGGAAGGCTCGCTGGCGGTGCGCGCCGTCTTCCTCCATGTGGTGTTCGATCTGATCGGCTCGTTCGGGGTGTTGGCGGCAGGAATAGTCGTCTACTTCACGGGATGGACGCGTGCTGACTCCCTCGTCAGCATCTTGATCGGCTCGCTGGTTATTTACGGCTCCTGGGGACTCGTGCGGGAAGGTGTGGACATCCTGATGGAAGCCGTGCCGGGTCGAATTAATCTCGACGAAGTGCGCGGCGAGCTTTTAGCCGTTCCCGGCGCCCAGGAACTTCACGATCTACACGTCTGGTGTTTGAACCAGCGCGAACTCGCGCTGTCCGCTCACGCCGTAGTCAAGGACGCGGCCGACCCCGATCGAATCCTTGCCGACATGTCCAAGGTCTTGGAACACAAGTTCCACATCCGCCATATCACGCTTCAACTCGAACGAAACAGCCGCACCAATTGCCAGATTTCCCACTGAGGCCACGCGGCTTTATCGCCAAGCGCGGGAGCGCCCCGGCGTTGCGTCAATGCGCAAGCTCGCGCAAAATCTCGACGGCCGCCTCTTCGGGAATCGGCGCGCCCATGATTGCGCCGATAACGCCCACGCCCGCGGCTCCGCTGCCCGCCAAAGCGGCTACCCGCGATCGGGTAATTCCACCCAGGGCGTAGATTGGGATAGTCGCCGCGCGGCAGGCCGCGCGCAGCGTCTTCACGCCCGCCGGCGGAGCATACGCGCCCTTGGAAAGCGGCGTGAAGACTGGACCGAAGACCGCAAAGTCGGCGCCCGCCTTTGCAGCCGCTACCGCTTCCTCAACCCGGTGAGTGGAGACGCCGATCAAGCGATGCGCACCTATCAAGGCGCGCGCCTGCGGCACCGAGAAGGAATCGGCCGGCAGATGGACTCCATCGGCGCCGGCCGCGAGCGCTACGTCCAGCCGATCGTTGACCAACAACAAGCCGTCCAATTCGGCGCATACGCGGCGCAGCTCGAGCGCAAGACCAAGCATCTCGCGCGCCGGCAAGTCTTTCTCGCGCAATTGAATCGCCACGTGGTGGGCGAAGCCCGCCTCGCGCGCCGCGCGCAACACCACCGCGCAAGTGCTCACGAGCCCGCCGCGAGCGGCGGCCAGCCTGCGGTCGGTTATAACGTAGAGCTTAAATTTCGGCGAGGCTTTGGTTTTCGACGTCGAGCTACGGCTCACGGGCGCTCACACCGGCAAAAAGCAGCAGGCCTAGACTATCAGGCCAATCTCGCAAGGACACGAGCGAGGTCCAGGCTCGCACGCGAGATGAAACCGTGCGCGCGGCGTGCAGGCTAGCGGATCATGCCGCCGAGCGGACTCGACGCGGTCGCGTACAGCTTGGGCTCGATACGGCCTGCCAGATACGCGAGCCGTCCCGCTTCCACTGCCAGTTTCATCGCGCGCGCCATCACGAGCGGGTCCTCCGCGCCGGCGATTGCGGTATTCATCAGCACCGCGTCACATCCCAACTCCAGCGCCTCGGCAGCATCCGAGGCTGTCCCCACGCCGGCGTCGACGATTACCGGCACTTTTGCCTGCTCGACGATGATGCGGAGATTATAAGGGTTACGGATGCCGAGTCCGGAGCCGATCGGCGCCGCCAGCGGCATCACCGCCGCGCATCCCATCTCCTCCAGGCGCAAGCACGCGACCGGATCGTCGGTGATATAGGGCAGTACCTTGAAGCCTTCCTTGATCAACGTTCTGGCGGCCTCGATAGTCGCCGCCACGTCGGGAAAAAGCGTCTTGGGATCGCCGATTACCTCAAGTTTGACCAGGTCGCCCACGCCCGCGTCGCGCGCCAGCCGGCATGTCCGGATTGCCTCTTCCGCGGTGTAGCATCCGGCGGTGTTCGGCAGAATTGTATATTTCTCGCCGTCGATATAGTCGAGCAGATTTTCTTTGTTATGGTCGGTGATATTCACGCGGCGCACCGCGACGGTGACGATCTCGGCGCCGCTTTCCTGCACCGCTGCCCGCGTTTGCGCGAAGTCGCGGTATTTGCCCGTGCCGACTATCAAACGCGACCGAAAGCTTCTGCCGGCCAACTCAAAATAATCGTCGTACATCTTGGACGCACTCCCTTGGAGCCGGTGGGTCGTGCCGAGGACAAAGGGCATTTGCGCACAGCGTCAACCGGCTCAGCCGCCGCCGACGAAGTTGACAATCTCCACCTTGTCGCTCTGCTTGAGGCTGACGCTTGAGTACTGCGCCTTGGGCACCACCGAACGGTTCACCTCGACCGCTATCCGCGAGGGCCGTAGCTGAAGCCGCTCGATAAGATCCGAGAGTCGCACACCCGCGTCGATCGCGAAAGGCTCGCCGTTCAATTCGATCGTGATTTTCCGCGCGGTCATCGCCGATACGTCCACGACCTAAGCCCTTTAGCCCGCGCACCACGGCCCAACTGAACTTGGAGGGCCTTCTGGCGTGGGTCCCAGACTTGTCTTTTCCCGGCCTGCCGAGCAAAGTCGAGCAGTTCACGGCGGCACAACTGACACCGCTGTTTGCCGCTGTAAACTCAGCTTAGCAAACGCCCGACGCGGGCGCAAAAAGCGCCGGCCCGAGACTGCTCTCTCTATATAATCCTGCAAACCGCGCACGGGTTCTCGACTCGCTTGCGGCTTTGGCGCACGCGCCAAAGCCGCAAGTTTAGGCACCGTATCGCCCCTTGCTACCCATTGTGGCAAAATTCTGGCGCTGCCTTTTAAAGGGGGTTAGAAGGCTATGAAGGGGCTTCTTCCGTTTGTCTCTGCTTTGTTTTTGTTTATCATTCCCACCGGGTTGCAAGCCGCCGCGTTGCGCGTCTGCGCCAATCCCGACAATCTACCGTTTAGTCACGACGGCACGCCCCCGACGGGCCTCTACGTCGATATCGCCGACGGTCTGGCCAAGCGCCTAGGGATGTCGGTCGAATACGTGTGGCAGGGTGACTATTCGCAGAAAGGAATCAGCTTCGCCCTGCAGAATGACCATTGCGACGTTTATTTCGGCTTGCCGAGGGTGAGCGAGTGGGGGCAAAGCTACATGCGGTTGAGTAAGCCGTTTTTGCGCGAAAGCTACGCGCTGGTCGTCCCCAAAGGACAGCACGTCAAGCGTCTGGCTGACCTGCGCGGCGAACGGGTCGCCGTTCAGTTCCGTACGCCCGCGCAGAACCTGCTGGCAACGCGCGATGACCTGACGACGGTCACCTACTCCACTCCCAAAGAGGCGATGGAGGGTCTGGCCAAGGGAGAAGCCGACGACGCCTTTATCTGGGGACCGTCGGCGGGATACTACAACAAAGTACTCCTGCACAACGCCTATCGCGTGATCCCGACGCGCGGGCGCGGCCTTGACTGGCCGGTGGCGCTGGGCGTCCGCGAGGAGGAAGCCGGCCTCTATCGTGCGATCAACGGTGCGCTGCCGAAAATGAAACCGCTCATCGCGCGCGTCGCCCAGGCGTATGGCTTGCCTCAGGGGACGCCGCTGTTGATAACGACCCCCAGCGCCGCCGCGCTTCCGAGGCCGTCGAAAAGCGCATCCTCAGCGCCAACGCAGCCGCCCGCCGCCATGCCGCTCGTGCTCCTGGCCGAAGCTGCTCAAGCCGACGCAGCTTCGGGGCCGACGACAAACGACCACAGTGCGCCGGCCAGCGCCACCGACGCAAATCTCGTTGAGGAAGGGCGCGTCATCTTCAACTCGAATTGCAGCCATTGCCACGGCCCCAACGCGGTCGCTGGCGATCCGTACATGGACCTTCCCGCTCTGCTGCGCGAGCAAGGGCCGGACATGGACTCGTTCTTCTATCACACTGTGACCAATGGGATACCGTCGGTGGGGATGCCGACCTGGGGTCCGGTCCTGAGCCACGAGCAGATGAGAAAGATGCTCGCCTTTCTTCACGCGGCCCAGAATAAACGCTTTGGCATCGGCAATTCGACCGGCGACACGACCACGCCGACGTCGACCAAGTAGCGTCGGAGCATGAAACTCTTTCGGCCGGTGGCTGATCGCGCAGCGGGCTATTAGCTGCTCGCTCGCCGGGGCGGCGATTCGCTTCGCCGCGGGAGGACCGAGGCAATTTGCCTTTAAGGTTTGCGAGGGAGGTTCAGGATGGGAGGTCGACGGCTCAAGATGCCGCAAATGAGAAACCGGACCAAACGGTTATGCCGTTAGTCTTTGCTAGCCGGACCGACCAAAGGCTATTCTGATCGGACGCATCTGAGGAGAAAATCCAGACATGGCTGCAAGACTCAACGTCAAGGCTATCGTGTTCGACCTTTACGGAACCCTAGTCAATATCAGCGCCCTTAATGGACGCTGCGGCGAGGTCTACGCCAACGGCGAAGAGTTCTGCGCCCTATGGCGCGCTAAACAAATCGAGTACTCCTTTATGAGCAGCCTCATGGGGCGCTACCACAACTTCCTGAACCTAACCGAGCGAGCGCTGGATTACACCGCGGAGCGCTTCGGCGTTAAGCTCGACGCGCAACAGCGAAAGCGCCTGCTCAACGGATGGGTTGAGCCGACGGCTTATCCTGAGGTCGCGTCCGTGCTGCCCAAGCTGGCGGAGAAATACTCGCTCGTGGTCTTGTCGAACGGGGCGCCGCGGATGCTGGAGACCGGGCTCAAGGCAACGGGAATCCGGACGCATTTCCGATGGATCTTGAGCGCGCAATCGGCCAAAATTTACAAGCCTTCGCCGCGAATCTACCAGCTGGCGACGCAGAAAACGCGGCTTCCAAAGAATCGTATTTTGTTCGTTTCCTCAAACAGCTTCGACGTTCTTGGGTCGAAGAGTTTCGGCTTCAAAGTTTGTTGGGTCAACCGCGGCAAGGCGCAGCTCGATCCGCTGGGTTTCAACCCGGATTTGACGGTCACCGACCTGGCCGAGATGGCGCGCTCACTAGGCGTGAAGTCCGCGTAGAAACCGGCGAATCGCACGTTCCAGCCGCACGGGCCGCGCCTTTAGCCACACGGCCGCCCAGCAATAGGTCGCGCGGTTCTGGGTCTATCAGGATTTTGCTAGAGTGAATCGGGGGAAAGCACGCATGGATTTAACGGCGCAGGATGGCGGGCTACACGGCGACGGCTCCCTCAGCGGCGCCCCATCGAATGGCGGGTTGCGCGAAGAGCTGACCGAGATTGTCGGTCATGAGGGGCTAGTGTACCGAGCCAGCGAACTCAAGGTGTACGAATGCGACGGCTGGACGGTCGAGAAGAATATCCCCGACCTTCTCGTCTTACCCAAGACCACCGCTCAAGTGAGCGCGGTGCTCAGGACGCTGCACCGCCGCCGGATTCCGTTCGTTCCCCGTGGTGCCGGGACCGGGCTCTCAGGCGGTTCGCTGCCGGTCAAGGCGCCGGTGATGATCTGCACCTCCCGCATGAATCGCATCGTTGCGATCGACTACGCCAATCGCCGCGTCGAGGTCGAGAGCGGCGTCGTCAACCTTCACGTTTCCAACGCGGTGAAATCCGCCGGGTTCTTTACGCGCCGGACCCTTCTTCCCAGGCAGCCTGCACGGTGGGCGGCAACGTCGCCGAAAATTCCGGCGGCCCGCACACATTGAAGTACGGCGTGACGACCAATCACGTCCTGGGATTGGAAATGGTGCTTCCGGACGGAGAAATCGTGGAGGTGGGCGGACCAGCCGAGGAAGTATGCGGCTTTGACCTTGTCGGCGCCGTGGTCGGGTCCGAGGGCACCACCGGAATCGTGACGCGAGCCGTGCTCAAGCTGACGCGCGAACCGCAGACCCACCGAACCTTCCTCGCCGTGTTCGCCGACGTCGACGGCGCCACACGAGCGGTGTCGGCAATTATCGCCGCCGGCGTCATCCCGGGCGCGATTGAGATGATGGACCAACTAATTATCGAGGCGGTCGAGGCGGCCTTTCACGTCGGCCTTCCGCGCGACGCCGGCGCGGTGCTGATCATCGAGCTTGACGGCCTTGGGGCCGGCATGGACCAACGCGCCGAACAGGTGCGAACGATCGTGGCGGCCAGCGGCGCGAGAGAAGTGCGGGTGGCGCGCGACGAAGCCGAGCGCGCCGCGCTCTGGAAGGCCCGCAAACGCGCGTTCGGAGCGGTCGGTCGTCTCGCCCCCAACTACGCCACGCAAGACGGCGTGGTGCCACGCACGCGGCTGCCCCAGATACTGCGGGAGATCGCGGCAGTCAGCGCTCGCTATCAACTGAGAATCGGCAACGTCTTTCACGCGGGTGACGGCAACATACATCCAATCGTGCTCTACGACGAGCGCGACCCAGACCAGGTGCAACGCGCGATCGACGCCGGCCGCGACATCCTCAAGGCTTGCGTGGCGATGGGCGGCAGCCTCTCGGGCGAACACGGGATCGGCGCGGAGAAGATGCATGAGATGCCGCTTTTGTTTTCGCCCGACGATATGAGGGTAATGAGCGACCTGCGACTCGTCTTCGACCCCGCCGGCCGCTCGAATCCGAACAAAGTAATCCCGACCCCCGGGTCCTGCGTCGAAGTGTCCGCGCCGCGCCGGCAGGTGGCGATATGAGCGAGGTCAAGGCGGCGTCTGCATCGTCAAACGCGAGCGACAAAATCGCGCGCGACTTCGAGTCGCTGCTGGGCCCCGGGCGCGTTCGGCAACCTCGGGACCGGGAAGCGAGTGCGCTCGGCGCCGTCCTTGAGCCCGAAAACAAGGACGAAATCTGCGAAATCGTGCGCAAGTGCGAGGCGGACTTAATCCCAATGGTGGCGGTTGGCGCCGCGCGCACGCTCTCGCAGATTCGCACTCGGCCGGTTGCGCTCGGGGTGTCGCTTGCCCGGATGCGCGAGGTGATCGCCTACGAACCCGAGGACATGACGGTTGTCGCCCAAGCGGGCCTTACGCTGGAAGAACTGAACAAGCGCACGGGGCAACGACGCCAGCGCCTGCCGCTGGACCCGCCTCGACCCGACCTAACCACGCTCGGGGCGATGGTGGGCGCGGCCAAGGCCGGACCGCTGCGCTTGTCCGAAGGGCGCGTGCGCGACCTGTTGATCGGGCTCGAGTTCGTGGGCCACGGGGGCCGCGTTGCGCGCGGCGGCGGCCGCGTGGTGAAAAACGTCGCAGGCTACGACTTAATGAAGCTGATGACCGGCTCGTTCGGCACGCTGGGCATCATCACGGAGACCGTCTTTAAGATCCGTCCACTTCCCGAGATTGAGGAATTGGCGATCGCGCCGTTCGACGCCGCGGAGCACGCTTTCAAGGCCGCAGCGGCGCTCCATGAGCGCCTGCCGCTGCTTCACCTCGAAGTGTTGAGCGCGGCCTTTGGACAACAGTTCGGCCATCCGAGCAGTTGGATCACGATGGCTGCGTTCGCCGGCAACCAGGCGGAAGTCGATTATCAGCGCTCGGTCGTGGCCGAAGAGCTCGGCGGTAAGATCGCGCTGATAACCGGCGGTCGCGTGGCCGAGACCTCCGCTCAATTGCGCGACCTCGAGCTGGAGGGCGCGGCTATTGAAGCTTATCTCGCCGTGCTTCCGGCGCAACTCGGCCGTTGTCTTGCGAGCTTTGGCGCCGAGTATATCGCACACGCCGGCTGCGGCGTTGCGCGCGTGTTCATGCCCGCGGTCGAGGGCGCGAGTGAAGCTTCGCGGACCGTCGCAAGCTGGCGCGAGAAGGCGCATCAGGCCCGCGGCCATCTGCGAGTGACGGTGCTGGCGGCGCAGTTGCGCGACGGCGGCCCAGCCTTTTTCGACCAAGTAAACGAAGGCGCAATGAGACTGATGGCGCGCGCCAAAAAGAGTTTCGACCCGGCGGGAATCTTCAACCCCGGATGCTTCGTCGGAGGGTTATGAGCGACTTGCAGTCATCCTCGGCGGCTGCGCGGCCGGTGCGCAACGTAGTTGATTACGAGTTGCTGTTCGACTGCGTTCACTGCGGACTGTGCCTTGAGGCATGCCCCACGTATATCCTAACGCGCCGCGAGATGGACTCGCCGCGCGGACGCATCTACTTGATAAAGGCGCTGGCCGAAGGCCGCGTCGATCTGGACCGAGACGTCGTGCGCCATCTCGACCTGTGCCTGGGATGCCGAGGTTGCGAGACCGCGTGTCCGTCGGGAGTTCATTATGGACGGCTCATCGAAGGAGCGCGCGCCTATGTAGAGGCCAACCATCCGCGCAGCCTATATGACCGCGCGCAACGCTGGGTTATCTCCGCAATTTTCCCGTACCCGGAGCGTTTGCGCCGGCTCTTGTGGCCGGTCCAGCTTCTGGAGAACGTCGGCGCAAGAGCATTGGTTGAACGAGCGCTGCCCGGCAAACTCGGCGCGTGGCTATCTCTGCTGCCGCCTCTGAACTCGGCGCAGGACAACCACCCAGCCGCCCCGTGGCCCACGGCCAAACCTCGCGCCGATGGGCCGCCCGTGATCGTGCATCGCGGATGCGTGGCACAGGTGCTGACCAACGCCGAAAACCGCAACACCGAACGCCTGCTTGAGGCAGCCGGTTATAAAGTGATACCGATGGCCAGGACGCACTGCTGCGGAGCGCTTGACCTGCACTTGGGCAACGTCGAGCAATCCTCGCGCCTTATCCGCGCCAACGTACGGGAGCTAAAGCAAAGCGGTGCCGAGGCTATCGTCAGCGCGGGCTCCGGATGTTCGGCAGCGATGGCGGAGTATGGGACGCTTCTGGCCAACGACCCTGAGCTTAAAAGCGACGCCCAGAGCGTCTCGAGCAAGGTCAGCGATCTCAGCAGGCTGCTGCTCGAAAGCGGCCTTAGCTTTCCAAAATTTCCCTGTACAGTGACATACCACGACGCCTGTCACCTCAGACACGGACTTGGCGTCAGGGACGAACCGCGCAAGCTGCTGAGTTCGATACCTGGGCTGCGGTTGGTCGAGATGCAGGAATCTGACCTTTGCTGTGGCTCCGCCGGCAGTTATAACTTAACCGAGTCGGCAATGGCCGCCGACTTGGCGCGCCGTAAGGCGGAGAACATTATTGCCACCGGCGCCGATTACGTCGTACTCTCTAATCCAGGTTGCGAGCTTCAGATCACCGCCGAGTTGCGCCGCCGCGGCGCCGGAACCAAGGTTATCCATCTGGCTGATTTCCTTGCGCTGGCGATGCGCGGCTAGCCCGCGACGAGAAATCCAACCGTCGCGCCCAGGGCGCCACGCACCCGGCTGACCCGCAGGAAAATTGCGCGCAGCCTCAGAATAATGTGGAGGACAGCCGAACCTCGCGTTTTCCACCGAATCAAACAGGAGATGCAAGCGCCAAGATGAGTACCGCAAACGTTGCCAAAGAGATCAAGGTTAATGCGCCGGTTGAGCCCGAATGGAAACCGTTTCTTTCCGCCGACGCGCTTGATTTTCTCCGCGAGCTTCATCACGCCTTTAACGACCGCCGACTGGAGCTGCTCAAGCAGCGCCAGGAGCGTCAACGCCGCCTCGATCAAGGCGAGTTGCCCGACTTTCTGCCCGCGACCGCGAACGTTCGCAACTCCGACTGGAAGGTGGCGCCGCCGCCGCCCGACCTCGAAGAGCGAAAAGTCGAGATCACCGGCCCCGCCGATCGCAAGATGGTCATCAACGCGCTCAACAGCGGGGCGAGCGTGTTCATGGCGGACTTCGAGGATTCCCTGGCACCGACCTGGGCCAACCTGGTGCAGGGACAGCTAAATCTGCACGACGCAGTGCGCCGACAGATAAGCCTCGAGGCCGAAGGCGGCCGCGTCTACAAGCTCAATGAAAAGACCGCGGTGCTGGTGGTTAGGCCCCGCGGATGGCATCTGGTGGAGAAACACGTTCTGATTGACGGCCAGCCGATCTCGGGCAGCCTCTTCGACTTCGGCCTGTATTTCTACCATAACGCGCAGGCGCTGCGCTCCAACGGCACGGGAGCGTACTTCTACCTTCCCAAGTTAGAGAGCCATCTGGAAGCGCGGCTTTGGAGCGACGTCTTCAAGCACGCCGAGGATCGGCTTGGGGTTCCGCGAGGAACTATCCGCGCGACCGTGCTTATCGAGACCATCCTCGCCACCTTCGAGATGGACGAGATCCTGTATGAGCTTAAGGAACATATCACCGGTCTCAACGCCGGCCGCTGGGACTACATCTTCAGCGTGATCAAAAAGTTCCGCAAACGCGAGGGGTTCTATTTGCCCGACCGCGGCCAGGTGACCATGACCGTGCCCTTTATGCGCGCGTACACCGAGCTGCTGGTGAAGACCTGTCATAAACGCGGCGCGCACGCGATGGGCGGAATGGCGCAATATATCCCCAACCGGCGTAATCCCGAGACCAACCGCGTCGCGCTGCAAAAGGTTCGCGACGACAAGGAACGCGAATCGCGCGACGGGTTCGACGGCACCTGGGTCGCACATCCTGACCTGGTTCCCATCGCGATGGAGGTGTTCGACAAGCATCTGGGCAACCGGCCCAATCAGAAGGAGCGGGTGCGCGAGGACGTGAACGTTAGCGCGCGCGACCTGCTCAACTTCGACATCGCCGGCGGCCGAGTAACCGAAGGCGGCTTGCGCAACAATATCAGTGTTGCCGTGCAGTACATGGGGAATTGGCTCGCCGGGCGCGGCGCGGTGGGTATTTTCGACCTGATGGAAGACGCCGCGACCGCGGAGATTTCCCGCTCGCAGATTTGGCAATGGCTCCGATGGGGAGCCAAGATGGCTGACGGCAGGGTCGCTGACCGTCAGATATACGACCGGCTTCTGAGCGAAGAACTCGGAAAACTCGGCGGCGCACCGGAATTCGGCGAAGCAGCCAAGCTGCTGACCCGCCTAATCGAAGGCGATTTTATCGAGTTTCTGACTCTGATCGCTTACGACCGCCTATAGTTCACCCGCGCGCTTCCGCTTCGCGTACCCATTTGCCGGGCGCTCCGGTCCTGCCCAGCCTTCGCCTAGCGGGTCATAGCTGTAACGAACGGCGCGCGGCTGTTTACCTCCTCGCCTGGGCCGGCGTGCCGGCGTTTGTTTGGCCCCTTACTCCGAGAAGGGGCCAAAGCAAAGAGCGGTTGCCTGCCTCGGCTCACATCTGTCGCTGCTCAGCCAGACGTTTGGGGAGCCCAACTCGCGCAACGCGCGAGAAAAGCACGCGCTCCTTCCGACACAGCCGCGCCGCCGCGCGGGCGTGTCATGGACAATGATGGCAGCTAGCGCGGCAACGACTGCCCAGTCGCTCGCGCAGACCCTCGGTCGTTTGGCGAGTCGGCTACGCTACTTGCTGCTCATCGCGCTCGGGAAGACGAAGTACACGAAAATCGCGATCAAGATCAGGTAGGCGAGCAGGACAAAAGTCCAACCCATGTTGTGGCGGATTACTTCGCCCTCGTTACGCACAAAACGGCTCGTAGAAACTCCCACGCTGGCGGTTTGCGGCGCCACCGGCTTGCCGATTTCAGCCCCAAGCGAATTGAGGGTCGGGAGCAGCAGATTCGGAAATCCTAGCAGGTTGCCAACCAACACCTGAAAGTAACCGAACATCGCGTTGGTCGAGGTGTTGCTGCCGGACAGCGCCACTCCGATCCATCCCAGGATCGGCGCGATGACGAGAAAAGTGGCGCCGACGTGCGAGCAGGCAAAGGCGAGCGATGTCGCCATTCCGGAAAAGTTAAAAACGTAAGCCAATCCGAAGATGAATGCGCCGACCAGCAACGCTCCCCACATTTGATGGAAGGTGCGACCAATGATCTCGCCCAACTGGCCGATCCCAGGCCGCAGGAGGGCAACGATAATCACCCAGGAAGCGAGAATCGCGGTGCCGCTGATATAGGGGTTGAAGTTGAACAAGGCGGCAACCGGCTTGTGGGTAAGGGCCGACATCGCGGAAACCTTCAATGACAGCCAGCTTTGGCGCATCAGCGGCGACCACGGGCCGGTCCATAAAATCACCACCACGATCAAGACGATAAATGGAAGCCAGGCGCGAGCGACCTCGCCGGCCGAGAGACCGTGGCTGCGATCCTCGTCGGCATTCTCAACCACGACCCCGCCGTAGCCCAGAATCGTCGACGGGCGCCATACCTTGAGCAGCGCAAACACCGCGGCGAAGGAAACAATCGCTCCGGCCACGTCCGGCAGATACGGACCTAGGTATTGCGACACCGGAAACTGCCCGGCGATATAGGACAGCGACCCAACAATCGCCAGCGGCCAGCCCTCGCGCAAGCCTCGCGTGCCGGTCACCAGGTAGATCAAGACCCACGGAGGAAGCAGGGCGAGGATCGCCACGATTCGGCCGACGGAGGCCGACAACGCCATCAGCGGCAAGCCAGTCACCGCCGCCAGCGCAATGATCGGCACGCCCAGCGCGCCGTACGAAACGGGCGCGTTGTTGGCTATCGCCGCCACCCTCAGGGCGTCGAGATCGGGCACACCCGAGGCCACCAGGATCGGCGCCACCACCGCCCATGGGTATCCGAAACCGACCAATCCTTCCAGCAGGGCGCCGAAGGCCCACGCCAGCAGAATCGTCTGGACGCGGATGTCGGCCGTCGCGTGCGCCATCAGCCAGCGTCGAAAACGCTCGAAATCGCCGCTTACCCTGAGCGTATTAAAGATCATCACGCCCCACAGCGTGATCCAGTCCACCGCCCAAATGCCGGTCGCGGCTCCGTAAACGTAGGCCCGTGCGCCGTCGCCAAGCGGCATGCGCCACACCAGCAAGGCCAGCACGAACGTGACCACCGAGCCAATCAACGTGGCCAGCCATGCGGAAGTACGATGCACGGCGAGCAACACCAGCAACAGCACCACTGGGATTAGCGCGACCAAACCAGTGAGCACCAGATTGTGCAGCGGGTCCACGACCTGCGTAAACATCTCTTGCCCTCCCCTTTTCGAAAGGTCAGCGCGGATCACAAACAGCCTTCGATCCTGCTTCGAACGGCCAGGAGCGCCTGTCCGGCCCCGTCGCCAGCGACCGCCCGCCTCAAAGCTTTGCCAACTATTCTTGAGCCGCACGCCCGAACGTGCGGCTGAACAAAGAATTTCCCGTACTCGGGGCGTTCGCGGCGCTCCGCCACCAGGGCGCTCGCATACCGGTCCTTCAGCGGCTACGACACTACGACGCCTAGCCGCGTCGGTCTGGTGCTATCCCCCAGGCCATCGTTTTAACGGTCCAGGCACGGACGATGTGGGCCGGGAGGCCCGTGCCGCCGTTTTGGGGCCAGGACGTCTCTTTTGTCAGCCTTGGCCCGCGACATATCACTAAAGCGTGCTTCGAACTGGATTGCCTGACACGGCACGCAAAGTCAACCCAAGCGGCCATCGCCGGCGAGATATCCTAAATTAGCTGGTCAAGGATTCGTCACGGACCCGCACGTAGAGCTCGGCAGCCGGCGATATCCCCGAGTCGCTTCGGACCGTCGGCCAAGCCGCTAGCCGCTTTTCGGACGGCGTAGGGTGCTAGAATAGTCTGACAATAGACGGCAAGGCCCACGCCGATGGTATCGGAAAGATTCCCGCGGTCCGGGCACCACGACGTGATCATCGTGGGCGCTGGCGTGGTCGGCAGCGCCGTGGCGATGGCGCTCGGCGAACGCAAGGTTGGCGCGGTGGTGCTCGATCCCGATTTGAGCGGACGTCTGAGTTCCAGCGAAAAGAACGCCGGCGGGGTGCGCGCGACTTGGTGGCAGCCGGTCAATATTCGCCTTTGCCTGGCTTCGGTTCGGTACTACGAGGCGATCCGCGACGAAGTCGGTTTCGAACAAAAGGGATACCTTTGGCTTTATGGGAGCGACACGTGGGAAAGCGCCCTGGTCCATCTCGATCTACAGCGCCGGCTCGGCCATCGGATAGACGTTTTGACGCCCGCCCAGGTCGGCCAACGCGTAACCGAGATAGACCGGCTCGACGGCATCGCGGGCGCGACCTTTGCGCCTCGCGACGGCTTGATCAACCCAAACCTCCTGAAGCTTCATTATCAAAGCCGGGCTCGCTCGCTCGGGGCTCGTTTTGTCGATCGTGTCTTTGTGTTTGCGATTCACCCCGCCCACGATGAAGTCATCCTGGAGTGCTGGCAAGCCGATGAACCCCTGTCGGATTCGGCATTGAGCCGCATGATGGCGCAGGACGAGCGCGGCTCGCCTCAAGGAGGCCGGCTCTTGGAACTCAGATGCTCGGCGCTCGCCATCTGCGCCGGCGCGTGGTCGCCGAACCTGTTGAAGCTCGCGGCTCTCGACTCGCCGACCGAGGCGGTGCGACGCCAGGTGTGTCTGGTCCACAATCGCGCGACGAACTTGGCTGAACACGGCATGATCGTGGATACTTCCGGCCTCTACTTTCACAACGAAGGGCCGTATATTTTGGCCGGCTACTCACCGCCGGAGGAGCCGCCCGGCTACTCGTTTCGTTACGACGGCGAGGACTTCTTCAACAAAGAAATCTGGCCGCGCATGTTCGCGCGCATGACTTGCTGCGAACGCCTGCGCCACATCGGAGGATGGGCCGGACTGTACGCCGTGACGCCGGACCGCAGCGCCATAATCGGGCTTGCGGCGGCGCGCATATTCGAGGCGCATTCGTTCAGCGGACGCGGCGTAATGCAGTCGTACGCGGCCGGCCAGGAACTCGCAAGCCTGATCGCCACCGGCCAACCCGGGCCCTCGGACGCTCGTTCGCTGAGCCGCGAGCGCTTCAACGGCCGCGGCACGCTCGTTCCGGAGCCTTTGCACATCTAGCGGTGCCACGGAGACCTGAATTGTCTTGCGCGTCGGCGCGCGCCGGCCACCGTTAAGGATCGCGCAGCCTTCGTCGCTTTCTAAGGCGCGCACGACGTGATACTACCCATGGGGAGCCTCCTCCACCGTGCCGTCGTCGAATCCGAACAAACCCGTGATCGAAGGCCCTTCATCTCCCAGCCCTCGCGTTTCGCATCCGCGCGCAAACGATGGTATTGAGAATAGGGTGACCGCGGGATGACCTCGCGCGATACAGCGCGCCGGAGATGAAATGTTTGCTTCAATAGAGGATGTAATCACTCGGTTCGCGACCCACGGCTATATCGCCAGCCGCCGGCTTGCAACCGTCGTATACCTCGCAACTGGTATGAAGAAGCCAGTGCTGGTCGAAGGGCCGGCCGGCGTGGGCAAGACCGAGCTTGCCAAGGTGCTCGCCTTGGCGGTTGAGCTGCCGCTAGTTCGACTGCAGTGCTACGAGGGGCTGGACGAGGGCAAGGCGTTGTACGAATGGGAGTACGCAAAACAGTTGCTCTACACCCAGATCCTCAAGGACAAAATCGGCGACGTGCTGCGGGACACCTCCACCCTGGCCGGCGCCGTCGAACGTATCGCGCGGGAAGATGCGGTGTTCTTTTCAGAGCGTTTCATCCTTCCCCGCCCGCTGCTCAAGGCGATAAGCAGCGATCGTCCGACCGTCTTGCTGGTCGACGAGATTGATAAAGCGGACCAGGAGTTCGAGGCTTTTCTGCTCGAGGTCCTTTCCGACTTTCAGGTAACCGTGCCCGAGCTTGGCACGCTCAAGGCGAATCACATCCCTCTGGTGGTGCTGACCTCGAACAACGCGCGCGAACTCTCGGACGCGCTTAAGCGAAGGTGCCTTCACCTCTACGTTGATTTTCCCGACCGCGACCAGGAGCTGGCAATAATCGGCGCCAAGGCACCCGAGGCGCGCCGCGAGCTTGCCGAGGAGGTGGTTAGCGTCGTGCAATCCTTGCGCAAGCTCGATCTAAAGAAGACACCTGGGATCAGCGAGACGCTGGATTGGATAAAGGCGCTGACTCTGCTCAACATCGAAAGCCTCGACCACGAGCTGGTAAGCGAAACCTTCGACGCGATCGTCAAGTACGAGGGCGACGTACGCCGAGCCCAGGAACAACTCAAAGAGTACCTGCGAGGGGCGCGCGCGCGCCGCGGACAGGGCTCCGATCGCGACCTGCTTAATTGAACGAACAGTCAACCCCATGCATCGTCAAAGGCCGCGCATGGACCAAAAGCTAATTGAATTCGCCGGGCTGTTGCGCGAAAACGGCATCCGAGTCTCCCTCGCCGAGACCCTCGACGCGGTGGAGGCATGCCAGCGCGTCGGGCTCGGCGACCGCGAATCGGTATACGCGGCTTTGCGCTGCACGATGGTCAAGCGGGCGTCTGACGCAGAGGCCTTTGACCGCCTTTTCGCGTTCTTCTTCTCCGGACTCGGCGAGATCATCAAGCAGGCGGGTCAGGCAGTGCAGCGAGAATTGGAGCTGTCGGAGCGGGAGCTGCAGGAGCTGATCGACCGGCTGGCAAAACTGCTGGCCGAGCGCGGCGATGAACTTTCTGCGCTGGCGCGGGAGCTTTTGAGCGAGGATTCCGCAAGATTGGAGGAGCGTATTCGCGAAGCGGCCAAACAGATTCGGCGCTTGTTTCCCGGCGAAGCAGACGGGGCTTACCGTTTTCGCCTGAGGCTGGCCGAGGCTATCGATCTGCGTGCTCTTGAGCGCGAGCGCGCCAAAATCTTACAGGCCGTGGACGAATCCAGACACGATCCGCTGACCCGCGCGCGCATGGCGCACTATGTTGAGCGCCGTTTCAACGCTCTGGAGGACATTCTCAGGCGCTTCGCGGCCGGAGAGACGGGAGAAGAGGCGCGCCGAGAGCGGAACGTGCAAGGGCTTTCCGAAAAAAGCTTCCATTACATGACCGAGGAAGAACTCGACCGAATCAGGGAGGCCGTCACACGCCTGGCCCAGCGCCTCAAGAACGCCGCCTCGCTGCGCCGGCACAACTCGCGCCGCGGACGTTTTGACGCCAAAAAGACGCTGCGACGCAGCCTGCGCTGGGGAGGGGTGCCGTTCGATCTCCGTTTCGATAAGCGCAAAAAGGACAAACCGCAGATCGTCGTTCTATGCGACGTTTCCGATTCGGTGCGCAGCGTGGCGCGCTTCATGCTGCAGCTCGTATATTCGCTGCAGGACCTTTACTGGCGCGTGCGCAGCTTTATTTTCGTCGCCGATCTCGCGGAGGTAACGCATAATTTCCGCGCCAATGATGTCGGACGCGCGATTGACTTGGCGCTCAACGGTTCCGTGCTCAACGTCTACGCCCATTCCAATTTCGGCCGCGCCTTCCGCATCTTCGTCGAAAACTATGCCGGCATCGTGAACAAAAAGACCACGGTGGTGGTGCTGGGCGACGGCCGCAACAACTACAATCTGCCGGGGGATCAGTTTCTCGGCGAAATCCGCCGGCGCGCCA
This sequence comes from Deltaproteobacteria bacterium, assembly GCA_021801125.1. Taxonomy (GTDB): domain Bacteria; phylum Desulfobacterota; class Binatia; order Binatales; family Binataceae; genus JAJYYI01. Next base: position 17,939 of record JAJYYI010000078.1, read on the forward strand.
AGCAGGTGTTCTGGTTCAACCCTGAAGGGCGCGCCACCTGGGGATTCGGCGACAGCGAAATGGAACGCTACGCACTCCAATGCGACGTGGTCGAAGAATGCCGAAACTTGAATCAGCTATACCGCGTAGTCGATCGCTTGGTCGCGCGTTGAGGCGCTCGAAGGCCGGCATCCGGACGGGCGGACGATATCCCGCGGCGAGCTGGCGCGTCTTACGCGAGGGCGACAGACGCAGGCTCGCGCGCCGCCGAACGCAAACCGAGTTGACCATTCGGCGCCTTTGCGTCCAAAATCAAGGTGGGAGCGGCTGGCTTCTGGCTTGAGCAGCATACGCGCGTTCGTGCAGAATTCTTACGAGCGGTAATTTTATGGCAGGGCATAGAGAAGATTTCATTTTGATGGCGGTCGGTGCGTTGACTCTAGACCCGACGACCAAAACGCCCATCGTGGTCCTCAAGGATCCGGACAACAAGTTGAACCTCCCAATATGGATCGGTCTGCTTGAGGCGGCTTCGATGGCCACCGAGCTCGAGGGAATCAAGCCACAGCGGCCGATGACGCATGATTTGATGCGCAATCTGATGGGCGAGCTGGGAGGGAAAATCGAGTCCATAGCCGTAACCGACCTGAAGGACAACACCTATTACGCCCTGCTCGAAATCAAAACCCGCGACGGAAAGACGATTTACGTTGACTCGCGCCCGAGCGACGCCATCTCGCTCGCGCTGCGCACCAAGGCCCCAATCTACGTCGCCAAGAAAGTTCTCGAAGCTTCGAGCGAGCTTCAGCAAGCCGCTCCTACACCGAGCTCCAACGAGCAGAACCTGGCCGGCGTCGCCCGCGATAAGTGGGCGGAAATTCTAGAGAAGATGTCGCCGGATGATTTCAAGTACAAAATGTAATGGTGCTTGCCGCGACTCTGTGCACGCTGTGTCTAATTCGCCGGATGTGACGGATGCCTTCTGATGCCGCAACGTCCGATCAAATTGAGCCGGCGGGATTTTCATCAGCCCCCCGAGTTTCTAAGCTTCGGCGACCGCACGCGCGACTTTATCAAAGCGTACGCGCGTTCGATCGGACTTGCCGGCGCCGGGATTCTCGTCGTCATGGGGGCGGTGTTCGGCGTCCGGCAGTATGAGATCCGCCAAGACCGTCTCACCGCTGAAAAGTTCTACGAAGCCTTCGTTGCCTTGCAGGGACAGCAGTACGCGCGCGCCGAGGCCGGCTTTCGCGAGCTGGCCGAGCGCCAGCCAGGGCGCAGACTGGGCCGCCTCGCGAAGTTTTATCTTGCGTCCTGCTACCTCGAACAAGGACAACTGGACAAGGCGCGAGTCGCTTTAACGGACGCGCTCGCCAGCCTCGACGATTCGCTATTCAAAGGCATGGCCCTGATGGACCTGGGCTCGGTCTACGAGCAGACCGGAAATCTCGAGCGAGCCGAGGCGGCGTATCGCGAGGCGATGTCGCTTTCTTCGTCGACCGACAAACTTTCCGCCGAGCTTGCTCTGGCTCGCATCAAAGCTGAACACGGCGATAAAGCCGGCGCGATCGCCGATTACCAGCGTTTCTTGACTGAGCATCCGTACGCCGCGCAACGCCAGGAAGCACTGGAAGCGCTCGCGAACCTGGGTGCTTCGGCAAGTTCCCCGGCCACGGTCTCGAGCGCAAAGAACGCCGCCGCGCGCTGAGCCGCACCGCACAAGCGAATTCAAAAAGCCGGATTAGCTCCGCCCGCGCATAGCTTCGCGGGCAGCTATGCACGCAGGGCGCACTATCGCTGCGGTATTGGAGCGCCGTTTTTTCCCAAGGGGCCTGCGGCGGAACACGTTTGACTCACGCACGCCGCTTGTCTTGATCAATCCGGACCGCCCGACGATTCACCCACCTTTATATGATCGCTAAGCGCGACCGCGCCAGTAACCGCGAATGCGGTGGCTTCAATCTGCAGGCGGTCGGCCTCAGTCGGGACGGTTCCCCAGAGTTCGACGCTTTGGCCGTGCAGCTTGAAGTGAACGGAATTGTAGCCTTGCCCGTCGAGAATCCGCCGCAGCGCAAAAGAGCGCACCGCGTCCGCCGGCGAGGTGTCAGGCGCTTCAACCGGCGGCGGCGTATGCGCTTCGGGCCCGGGCACCTCGTCATGCCCGCCCATCAGCGCGAGCAAGATCGCCGCGAGACCCATGAAGAGATGAGGCAATATCCGGAGCACGGCGACGCCGAGCAAAATCATGACGAAAAAGGCCATCAAGGGATGGCGCTTTCGGCGCTGAACCACGCGATGGTAATGCTCGGGTCCGCTCTGGGACGCAGCGGTTCCATCGCTCGGGGATTCAACTATGACGGTGGCGTCCGAAGGAACGCGGGACGGCGTCGCCGACGGCGCGACGGAGGTCACGCGCACATCGGCGGCGCAATACGAACAGAAACTGGAATCGGCCGGAATTAAGCGACCGCAAGCACGGCAAACCGTTTCGGCGCTGCTGATTCGCACCGTCGGAGCGGAAGCTCCGGATGGGGGCGTGACGGCCCCGCCAGCGCCTGACGAAGCGTTCGCAGCTGGCGACGCGACGCTCGCCGACCGGCGCCCATCCTTAATCACCAGCAGGCGAGCCTTGAACTCCGCGGCGCTCTGGATGCGCCGCTGCGAGTCGTAGGCTAATGCGTGCCCAACTAGAGCGGCAAGCGAGGGGTCCAATTGCGGGCAGAGCTGTTCCAGCGGAGGAAAGCTGAACGGAGCCTCGCTTGAAGGGTCGCGCCCGGACAACAGATGATGCATCGTCGCGCCCAGCGCGTATAGGTCCGAGCAACGCTCCACTTTGCCTCGGTACTGCTCCGGCGGCGAATAGCCCTGCGTGCCAATCAGCGTCGCGTTACCTTGCGGCTGGAAGAAGCGCGCGATACCGAAGTCAATCAGCTTCACCTTCCCCGCCGTGGTCAGCATTACGTTCGACGGCTTGAGATCGCGATAGATGACCGGCGGCTCCAGATTGTGCAGGTATTCGAGGGTATCTAAAATTTGCAGCGCTAGATCGATAACCTGGTCTTCGCCCATGCGCCCGCCGGAAGCTTGCAGAATCTGCTCGACAGTGTTGCCCTCGATATATTCCATCACCAAGTAGTGATGGTTCTGCTCGCTAAAGCGGTCATATATGCGCGGGATATGGTCGTGGTTGAGCTGCGCCAGCATATCCGCCTCGCGCTGGAAGCTAATTAGCGCGGCTTGTTGGGCCTGGGGATCGGTGAAACCGTCCACCATTTCGGCCAGGGCGCAGCGGCGCGAAGCCAGACGGAGGTCTTCCGCCAGATAGACCAGCTTCATGCCGCCGCCGCCGACAGGATTCAAGACGCGGTAGCGGTTGCCGACGACTGTATTTGGGCTAATCATCGATGGCGATCACGGGTGGGCAGCCTCCCGCCCGCCGAGGACCTGCCTGCAGACCGTCGCATATCTCCACAGTTGCCTGACAAGCTCGACACGCAGCAAACCAGGACCCTGGCATCGCGACCCCGCGGCTCAACGCACCTTTGCGACCTCTATCGGCGATCGCGGGCCGACCGTCACGGATGATAACGCCGCGGAAGGTTCGCTCACGCGCGGAAAACCAGTTGCACGTCGCCCAGGCCCACCAGGTCGCCGTCGCGAAGCGGCCCTTCGCTGATGCGCTGACCGCCGATGTACGTACCGTTATGGCTGCCAAGGTCTCTGATAAAGAATGCACCGTCACGTGATTCTACCACGGCATGATAGCGCGACACCGAGGCTGCCATTAGGACAATCTCATTATCAGTTTCTCGGCCGAGTCGCGTCTGTCCTCCTGCGCGCAGGGGAAATTCCCGCCCGTCTTGGTCGACAAGCTTTGGAATGGTGCGAGTGGCGGGGGACGGCACGGGACTCGGCGGCGTGGCCCGGACGGTCGTCGCCGGCGCGGGCGACGAGGTTCGGGCCGCGGCTTTTCGCAAATGAAAACTTAGCTCGTAATTGCCGATTTTAATTCGATCGGCGTCACGCAAAGTCGCGATCGAGACCGCAGCGCCATTGACCAACACACCGCCGCCGCCGACGTCCTTGAGCACGAAATCGCGTCCGCTGCGCGAGATCTGCGCGTGCCGCGGTTTGACCGCCGGGTCGCCGAATAGCCCGACTTCGTTCTCCTCCGCACGTCCCACGCCCACTGTCGCCTTTTCAATGGGGAACTCGCGCCCGCGCAGCCGCCCCTGCTCGACCTTCAGCCATGCGGCCTTGGTCAACTCATGGACCAGACCGATGAGCAGGCCGATCGCCAAACCAACCGCGCTAAACCCAAAAAAGCGCGCCGCCAGGCCGCCCTGGGTGAAAGCGGCTATCGCGTCGAAAGACAAACCGCCGACAAAGCCGCCGATCAAGCCGCCGAAGGCGCCCTTGACGACGTTTGCCAAGATAAGACTTGCGATCCCCACTCCAAGTCCGATCAAAGCTCCTTCGATTGCCCAGCCCAAAACGCGCGCGATTATCAGGACCGCAATCGAGCCGTGAATCATCTCGCCCTGAGCGTTGAAGGCCACGCCGCCCCATTCCAGAACGGAATTGAACATCCGGTCGGAAAAGTAGGTAGAAAACAACGAAAGGATGGCGCAAATGATAAATCCCCGCACCAGTCTGCTCTTAAGCTGCGGGGTAATCACCACGAGGGGAGCTTCGACCGCCAACACGAGGCCGCCAATCAGGCCGGCGAGGACCGCCTGGCCAACGTAGTTTCCGAGCACCAGACTGACGCTGATTGCTTGGCCAAGGCGATGGCCGTGCATCACGACTTCGTTGGGCATCCATCCAAGCGCTCCTCCGGCAAAACCGGCCAGTGCTTTCAAGAAGAGTTGACGCCGGTTAAGGTCAGCCTCCATAGCTCGCTCCTTCTCTCATTAGGATCTTGCTGCTAGCGACGTGCCACGTTTTCGGCAAAGCGGCCTGCAGGCAGGGACCGGCCCACTCCCTTAAAGACACGACCGGTTCGTCACTTCCTTCGCGTCGCGCACTTACACAACGCTGACGTTGTTCGGGCTCCGGATAATCAAATCCATGCAAGCCGCCAAAAGGCGCATGCCTTGCTTAGGCACGCCTTGAATCATACAATTTTGGCCTGTCCAGGGACAGAAACTGCGGTTTTAGCTGCGGTTGAGGGAGGGATGCAATGAAGCGTGATACCTTGCTGCCCGAGCGGTTCGGACCACTACAGGGGGTGCGAATCATTTCTTCGGGCAGGCTCATCGCACAGCCGTTCGCGGGGCAGCTTGCCGCTGAATGGGGCGCGGAGGTGATCAACATCGAGCAGCCAGAAGTCGGCGACGTCGGTTGGCGCACGGTGGGGATATGCCTGGACGCGGTGGACGGCGGACCGCCCGTTTCAGCAACTTGGCTCCAAGAGCGGCGCAATGAGTTTTGCGTGAGCCTGGACTTCTCCAAGCCGCAAGGGCGCGACCTTTTCCTCAAGCTCATCCCCCATGCCGACATCTGGATGGAAAGCGGCAAGGCGCAAACCTATCCTAGGTGGGGAATTGACGATGAGACGGTGCTCAAGATCAACCCAAAGCTGGTGATAACGCACGTTGCCGGCTACGGCCAGTATGGCGACCCGGGCTACATTAATCGCGCGGCTTACGACTTTATCGGCCAAGCGTTCGGCGGAATGATGTACCAGACCGGGTTTCCCGACCCTAGCCCGCCAACGCGCGCCGCACCTTGGACGGGCGACTATATCTGCGCATATATGTGCCTTTGCGCTTCGCTGGCCGGCCTCCATTACGCTCGCGCCACCGGCAAAGGTCAGGTGATCGACCTCGGCCACTTCGAAGCGATTCACCGCACGCTTGGCGGCACCATGATCGAGTACTTCCAAAAAGGTGTCGTCCGCGAGCGCAGCGGAAATAAAGCGCTGGCCTTCCAACCCTACGATACCTTTCAGGCTAGCGACGGATGGGTGCTGATAGGGTCGGTCACAATGCCGGTTTTCGAGCGCGTGTGCAAAGTAATCGGGTTGGACCCGACCGATCCGAAATGGCGCAAAGCGCAGAGAGAAGTTGAATCGATTGAAGGTATCGAATTTGACGCTATCCTCCGAGGATGGGTCAGCGAGCGCACAATCGCCGAAGTCGAGAAGCTCTTCAACGACGCGCAGGTTCCTTGCTGTCCGGTCATGACCAGTCGCGATATCGCGGAAAATCCGCACTATAAAGCCCGCGACATCCATGTCGAGTGGGAAGACCCGCAGGTTGGCAAAATCAAGGGTATTGGCGTCATTCCCAAGTTCTCGGAGACGCCGGGAAAAATCTGGCGCGGCACGGTCAGAGTCGGCCACGACAACGAACTCGTCTACGGGTCGCTAGCGGGGCTTAGTAAGGCGGAACTTGCGGCTCTGAAGGGGCAGAAAGTAATCTAGGGCCGGGCGTTGAGCGGTCGGCCGACCGAAGCAACCGTGGCCGACCGAGGAGGGCAGGTCTCGCGCTGTCCACAGTAGGATTGTCATTGGGAAGCGCGGCTGCATGATGGCGGTTGGCGCGTCATGGCCATGTTCCTGCCTGTACGCTTTGCGAAGTAGACTTCGTTCCGCGCGCATGGCGAAGGTAGGCCGCCCAGACGCGCTTTGGTAAGGTCCGCATGAACCCGGCGCCGGCTATTTTTGGGTTCCAGGTTCGGATCTGCGCTACGGGCGCTCAGCATTGTGAGTCGGGTCCGCAATGGTTATAATTTTGCTTGCATTATAGAGCACTATCAGGATCTTGCCGATTGCAATGAAGCCCGGAATACATCCAGCTTACCGCCGATGCGTGGTTACGTGCGCATGCGGCAATACCTTCGAGACTCGTGCGGTCAAGCCCGCCATTCAGGTCGAGATATGCTCCAACTGCCACCCGTTTTACACCGGACAACAGCGCATGGTGAGCACGGCCGGCCGTATCGAGCGCTTTAAGCGCAAGTACAACCTTAATTGAGCGCGACATCGGGCGGGCGCGTCGCGGCTGCGGTCGGCGACGTGCGCCTGTCCAAAGCGGCCTGAGAACCGGCTGCTTGTGAATCTGTATGTTAGAACGACTGAGCGGCTTCGAGGAACGGTTTGCCGAACTCGAAAGCAAACTCGGCGAGCCGGGGGCTGCGGCCAACAGCCGCGAGTACGCGCGGCTTGCGCGGGAGCATGCCCAGCTCGAACCGCTGATCCAGCGAGGGCGCGAATATCGCCAGCTTGTCGAGGAAATCAACCAGCACAAAGCCCTGCTTGAGGACAAAGACCGCGATCTGCGAGAGCTGGCCAAGGAAGAATTGCCTGCTTTACAGGCACGCTTGGAGGAACTGGAAGCCGAGCTCAAGCGGCTGCTCGCCCCGCAGGATCCTAACGACGAACGAAACGTCATCCTCGAGGTGCGCGCCGGCACCGGAGGCGAGGAGGCTTCGCTTTTCGCCGCCGAGCTGTTGCGGATGTACACCCGTTACGCCGAGGATCGCGGCTGGCGCCTGGAGCTGCTGAGCGCCAGCACCACCGGACTTGGCGGCGTCAAGGAGGCGGTGGCCTCTATTAGCGGGCGCGGCGCGTACAGCCGCCTTAAGTTCGAGGGCGGCGTCCATCGCGTGCAACGTGTACCGGCGACCGAGGCTTCGGGCCGTATCCACACCTCGGCGGTCACCGTAGCCGTGCTTCCGGAAGCGGACGAGGTAGAAGTTAACATCAACGAAGAAAAGGACCTTAGGATAGACGTGATGCGCGCGTCGGGGCCGGGCGGACAGAGCGTCAACACCACCGACTCGGCGGTGCGGATCACCCATCTGCCGACCGGGATGGTAATCGTCTGCCGGGACGAGAAGTCTCAGCATAAAAACAAAGCACGGGCGCTCAAGATTCTACGCGCGCGCCTGCTCGAGCGTGCACGTCAGGAGCAGGAAGCGCGAATCGCGCAGAGCCGTCGCTCGATGGTCGGCACGGGGGACCGCTCGGAGCGGATCCGGACTTATAACTTTCCTCAGTCGCGGGTGACGGACCACCGCGTGAACCTGACGCTGCATCAACTGGACCGCGTGCTCGACGGCCAACTTGACCCGCTTATCGAGGCGCTCTCCGCCCGCGAGCAGGCCCAAGCTCTTGGCGCGTGAACGTTACGACGATAAGCAACCATAGCGAGCCGCGAACCGCGCCGAGATGGCTCGAACTCGGCGCGCGCATCCTCGCAGAAAGCGGGATCGAAAGCGCCGCCCTTGACGCGTCTCTTTTGCTGGCCGGGGCGTGCGGCGCGGAGCGCGCGCGATTGCTTGCCGGGCTGGTTGACGTCGGCCCCGCACAGGCGTCGCGCTTTAAGGCTATGCTCGCCCGCCGAGCGGCGCGAGAGCCTGTGGCCTATATTCTGGGCCACAAGGAATTCTTTTCATTGGAATTCCTGGTCTCTCGCGACACGCTGATTCCGCGGCCGGAAACGGAAACCCTGGTCGAGGCGGCGCTTTCATGGGCGCGGACCCACCGGGTCGCCCGTGTTATCGACCTTTGCACCGGGTGCGGAGCGATCGCGCTTGCGCTGGCGCGCCATATGCCTGGGACGCGTGTGGCAGCCACCGATATCTCGGAGCCGGCCCTGGCGGTGGCACGACGCAACGCGCGCCAGCTGGGCTTGGGCGAGCGCGTCGAGTTCTACTGCGGCGACCTCTGGTATCCGCTGGAACCCCTCGGTGAAAAGCTCGAACCGTTCGACATGGTCGTCGCCAACCCCCCGTACGTTGCAGAGAATGACTTCGACCGGTTAGCGCCTGAAATCAGGGGCTACGAACCGAAAATTGCCCTTGTCGCCGGCAACGACGGGCTCGCTTACTACCGTGAAATTCTTCGCGGAGCACCACGCTTTCTGCGCGCCGGAGGGTATGTTGCCTTCGAAGTCGGCCTGGGCCAGGCGGACAGCGTGGCTCAAATCTTCAGCGCCACAGGCGCCCGCACTATCTATCGCTTTCGCGACCTTGCCGGTTTTGAACGAGTCGTAGCCGCCTCTTTTTAGCGGCGAGCGCGACTCCTCTATCCTTCCTTTCGCTGAATCGGCCGCACGCAATCCGTCGCCGTACCATCGGCTAATCCTGCGCGCATCGTACGCCGTCGTCACACCGAAGAAGTTCGCTCTTTTGAGCGTGCAAGGTGTCCTGCTATAAAGGTTCTGCCGAATCTCGGGCAGTGAGCTGTG
>JAJYYI010000031.1 GCA_021801125.1 Deltaproteobacteria bacterium
CGGTCGGCCCCGCCGGCCACGTAGCGGCGGTGGACATCTCCGCGCCGATGCTGGCTGAGGGAAAAGCGCGCGCCGAGGCAGCCGGCATCGCCAATGTCGATTGGATGCAGGCCGACGCCGCCACGGCGGCGCTGGACGGATTCGATTTGCTGACGTCGAGCTTCGGCGTGATGTTCTTCGGCGACCCGGTGGCGGCCTTCGCCCACATCCGCCGCGCCGCGAGCCCTGGCGCGCGGATGGCGTTCGTGTGCTGGCGGCCGCTTACCGAAAACCCGTGGATGGAGGTGCCGATGCGCGCGGTCGCTCCCCACGTGCCCCCGCGGCCGAAAGCGAACCCGCAGGCCCCCGGCATGTTCGCCTTCGCCGATCCGCAGCGCGTTTCCGATGTACTCACCGCAGCCGGGTGGGCTCCGCCGCGGCTCGACAAGCTCGACCTCGATCTCGACATCGCGGCAGGGCGCGGGCTGGAAGAGGCTGTGGTTCAGTCGACCCAAATCGGCGCCGTCAACAGTTGGCTGCGCGGACAACCGGCGGAGGTCGTTACAGCGGCCGTCGCGTCCATCCGCGAGGCGCTGGCAGCGCATGTGGACGGCGCGAGCGTGCGCCTGCCCGGTGCGATGTGGCTGGTCAGCAGCGCGGCCGCCTGAGCGCACGCCGCCGGGTAGGTATTCATCGCATCTGCGGGAGCTTGTTAGATGCCGCCGTCCGAGACGCCGCGCGGCTACCACATTTTCGACGGCCACAAAGGATTCTCCGTCACCGTCTCAGAGGTATGTCGGAGATACTGATTCTCTTGTCCGGCTCTGGAACCCCCGCTGCGGCGAGTAGGCGGTGAAACGCCTCGGCGAGCGCGACCGGAAACTGAGTGGGCCCGATGATAATGTGGTCGAGCAGGCTTGGGATGGAAGCCGACAGCCCAACCTCGGGAATGTCTCTTAGGGGAATTTTATAAATCGGCTGCGGGACGCCTCTTACGACTTGGATGTCCTCGATCAGGTGCACTGACGACTCCAAGGTTGGACAGTAGATGACCCGCCACTCCCTCTCTTCCGCGAAGCCCGGATGCTTCGTACAGAGGCTGGCGAGCCGGAGCATGTGGAAGATCCGCGTAGTGACGGCCTCGCGGCCCTGATCCTTGAGGAAATCGGCCTCGTCATCGATATTTCGAACGATCTTCTCGCGCTCGCCCTCACAGTCACGGTCGTCGAGATACGCAACAGGGCTAGCATAGGCTCCCAGCCCCTCGGCGGGGGACAGAAATACAGAATTCGTGAGCACGAGCGCCACCCCGGCACCGCGGTCGTAAGCGCGCCACATAGACAAGCGACCGAAACTGTCCTCTCGCGTTTCGTGCTCCGAGACGCATGTGAAGTACGTGTTCGTCTGGAAGTGCGGAGTCCAGCCGTCAAACAGCTTCTCAATTCCGGCAGTGATTCCCGGAAATATTTTGTTCAGCGCCGCCTGGAACCTTTTGCCGGTCTCGGTTTGACCGTAGGTTTTGTAGAGCCGAGCGAGACCGTACTGGACCTCCGAGAAGTCGTCCATACAGGACGACTTTCTCATCCAGATTTCTTTGCTCCGCAGGATACTCACCGCTGCTGCTGCACTGGTGTAATGCACAAAGCGGGTGCTCTGGGAGCGAACCTCCAACGCTCGACCGTAAGAGTGGGGAAATAGAATGCGGGCAAGCCGCTCTTGTTCCGGCGTAATCTGAACGCTCATACCCTTACCCCTTTCGAAATCGGCGGTGCTCGCCGGGCGATGACCCGCGCGTCGCGCAAGACCGTGGTCCCTCGGTGAACCGTAGACCCTCTGTATTATAGCGACGAGCCGTCAGAGACCCTACCTCGCAACGTTGAACTGTCCCACATGCCCGCCGAAGGTTTGACTAGCAGTTAGAAAAGCAACGAAAATCCTCCCGTCTCTTTCGGAGGGGGCAGAACCGATGAGTCACAGGCGAAGCTACGTTAGTACCCTAGCGGCGATGCAGCGTGAACAAGCACGCGCAGCACGAGAAATCGAGCGGCTGCGGAGACAGCAAGAACGCGAGCGGGTTGCAAACGAGAAGGAGCAACTTCGCCTCTTTCATGAGCATCAGGAAGCAGAGGCCGAGTCGCGCAATCAACACCTCGAAGAGACAAACGAGTGCATCTCGAACCTTCTGAACGAAGCGGCAGCTCTCGATCATCGGCTGAACTTCGAAGCGTTAAAGGAACCTCCGAAAATGCCTGCGTTCGATCCGGGCGCCTTGGGCCAAGCAGAGGAGACACCTAGACCGGAGAACTACAAGCCGAAGCCGCCGGGCTTGCTTGCCCGCCTGATTCCCGGGGCCAAAGCTCGGCACCAACTCGCCGTCAGAGAGGCACGCATCAAATTTGACGCCGACATGGCGGGATACGGGGAACGCGAGAAGGCGCGGCAGTCCGCGCTGCAGAGCGCGCAGCTAGAACACGAGCACACGATTCGAAAACTTCAAGAGAGAGCGGCGCGGCGGCGCGCAGAAGTAGATGCCCTGAGACTGGACTATGAGGGCGGGAGGAAGGAGGGCGTGCGGCATTATTGCGAGGCCGTGTTATCAGGCCTATCCAATCCTGACGGGTGGCCAGAGTCGTTCAAGATCGCGTACGTGCCGGAGTCGAAGCAATTGGTGGTCGAGTACGATCTCCCAGGATTCGACATCATTCCTGAAATTGCAGCTCACAAATACGTGAGGTCAAGAAGGGAGTTCGTAACCACTAACCGATCCGAAGCGGAGCGAAAACGCATGTACGCGGCGCTGATCGCCCAGGCATCGCTTCGCGTCGTTCATGTCCTGTTCAACGCCGACTACGCCGGCCACGTCGAGAGTATTGTCTTCAACGGGCATGTCGACGCGATTGATCAGGCGACCGGCCACCAAGTCCATCCTTGTCTTGTGACGCTTCGGACGACGCGAGCGATATTCGCGGATCTAGACCTAGGTCGCGTCGATCCGGAGACATGCCTTAAGGGACTGAACGCTTCTGTTTCGAAGAGACCGACCGACCTGGTGCCGGTCAGGCCGGTGCTGGAGTTCAGTATGGTCGATCCTCGGTTCGTGCAGGAGGAAGAAATTCTCTCCGGATTGGACAATCGCACGAACCTGATGAATTTGAACCCGCGGGAATTTGAATCACTCATCACGAATTTGTTCTCGAAGATGGGATTAGAGACACGGCAGACCAGACCGTCGCGGGACGGAGGCGTCGACTGCGTAGCATACGATCCTCGCCCGATCTTCGGCGGGAAGGTGGTGATCCAAGCCAAGCGCTACAAGAACACCGTGGGCGTAAGCGCGGTCCGCGACCTGTACGGAACGGTTCAGAACGAGGGCGCCTCGAAGGGCATCCTGGTCACGACAAGCGGGTACGGCAGAGCATCCTTTGAGTTTGCAAACGGGAAGCCATTGGAACTGCTCAACGGAAGCAACCTTCTGTACTTGCTCGCGGAGCACGCGGGAATCGAGGCGAAGATCGAGGTACCTGAGGACTGGAAGGACCCGAGTCCAGACTCGGGCGATTGATGCGATCGCAGACGATGCGGGAGACCCGACACCGTGGTACGCAAATGACCTCACCGACCACAAGTAGTCATCCTGAGCGCGGCGAAGGATCTCGCGGACGCTGTCGGTGCGGCCGCAGGGCCAGAGTCCGATTGACTTGCGACGTGTGAGGCGGGTGCGCTACTTGTCAGCAATAAGGAGGGCTTCAAATGGCGTTGGCCTGTTTGCGGTGCAAGACTGAGATACGTACGTTCGTTTGGATAACGGTTGACCGGCCCCACGACAATGACCCCCACACGTTCATGGTATTGAGGCGCGCTCTCGTCCTCTGCCCGGATGCGGGCTGCGGTAGTTGCGAGATCCTTTCGGACCAGAGCCCGCTGCTGTCGGGACTAGAGCGAATTCCGACTCCTCAGGGCGCGTAGTCGCCAATTGATCTGTGCGCAGAACAGACTGCCTAGTCTGCCCGCTGAAACTTAAGCTTCGGCAAAGCCCCTCAGGGACCCGGCAAGTATCGCGCAGGCACCCTCACCCTGGCCCTCTCCTATGTCAAAAAATGGGAGACGGAAACTGAACGCGGGGGCAGGGAGAAGACAAAGGAACCCCGGCGGACTAAGGAACCGGTACCGGCTTCGCTCACGCGAAGCTGTCCGAGATCCTTCGACTTCGCTCGCAGACTCGCTGCGCTCAGGATGACAGAAAAGAGAGTCGCGATGCTCACTTCGCGCAGGATGACGGAAAAGGAAGCGCGGGCTCACCTTGATCGGTATGACGGAAAACGGGGGTCGGGAGCGCTTCGCCCAGGATGACGCAGAGGAGGGGCGGATTATTAACTCCGGAAGCCCCTTCGCTTTCGCTCAGGGCGCCGCAGCGGCGGCTCAGGATGACTCAACCTCCTGCCCCCGCGTTTAGTTGCGGGGGAAGGTCGGGAAGGGGGTGCTGACGCGATGCTCGCCTTGGTCAAGAGGAAAAACTATGCCCAGGCGGCGAACGTCGCTGCACCCTTAGTCCCGGAGCCGCTTGCGGTCTTTATCGTCCTGTTCGACGGTGGCGCGCGGGCAGGCCTCCGACAGCCACTGGCTGGTCACCGAAGCCTGCAGCGCCCGGCCCTCGCCATCGATCGCCCATACCCC
>JAJYYI010000007.1 GCA_021801125.1 Deltaproteobacteria bacterium
TTGACCACGAAAGCCTTGCGCCCGTTGTAGGCGTACTCAGCGTTGTCGTACCAAAACGCGATCAGCAAGTAGGAGCAGAGCCCCACACCCTCCCAGCCGATGAACATAAAAGGCAGGTTGCCCGCCAGCACCAACGCCAGCATCGAGAGCATGAACAGGTTCATGTAGGCAAAAAAGCGGGCGTAGTCGGGATCGTCACCCATGTAACCGCATGAATAAAGATGGATCAGGGAGCCAACGCCACAGACAACCAGAGTCATTACCGCGGCCAAGGCGTCGAAGCGAAGTCCTAGATCGATCTTCAGGGGCCCGATGTCTATCCACGACCAGAGCGTGGTCTCGAGCACGCTTCCGGCGGGCAGCGCAAGCAGCACGCTGAACGCCCACAGCGCGAGCAGAAAAGAACCCGCGACCACCGCCACACTGATCAGATTGACCGCCGAGCGACCCGCGCGCCGGCCCAGGAACAGATTAAAGGCCACCCCAAGCGCGGGCAGCAGAAGAAGGAGTTTTAGTGCGGTAAACTCAATCACCACGCCGCTCACCATCGCAACAGGCCGATCTCGTCCGCGTTGACCGTGTGCCGATTGCGAAACGCGGCAAGAATGATTGCGAGCCCAACCGCGGCCTCCGCCGCACCAACCGTCATCACGAAAAACACCATCACTTGCCCATCCGCCGAACCCAGGGCCCGACCCAGCGCCACCAAGGTCAGGTTGACCGCGTTGAGCATGATTTCTATCGACATGAAAATTACAATCAGGTTGCGCCGCATGATCACCCCGGCGACGCCGATCGCGAACAAGACCGCACCCAGCACGAGATAGTAGCTTACCGGGGTCATGCGCGCCTCGCCTGCTGCAGGACCGGCCTGTCCGCTCCTACCGCGCCGTTAGGCCGCGCTTCGTCGCCTGGCCAGCGGCGCGCCACCGCCACAGCCCCCACCACCGCGACCAGGAGCATCAGCGAGGCGACCTCGAACGCGACCAGATACCTGCTGAAAATCAGGTCAGCCAGCCGGTCAACCGAGCCGTAAGAACTCGACGTCTCCATCGGGCTCATCGGAGCGCGAACAAAAAACGCGAAAAGCTCGGCGACCAGCGCCGCGACCGCGATCGCCCCGAAGAACTTCACCGCCAGGCGTCCTGGCTCGCCCGGGTCGCGCTGCAGATTAAGCAGCCAGATAACGAACAGAAACAAAACCATAATGGCGCCAACGTAAACGATCGCCTGCAGGAATCCGATCGCGACCGCGCCAAGCCCGATCATCAACCCTGACAGCGCGAGCAGCGTCGCCACCAACGCGAGCAGACTATGGACCGGGCTTCGTTGAAGGATAACGCCCAGCGCGGAGATCACCGCCAGCGTGCCAAGAAAAGCGAAGACTCCGACTCCCATCGCCTCACTCTCCCACCGGTCATCCGAGAGCAACAATGACCACTGCGGTGGCCGCCAAGTTTAACAGCCCGAGCGGAAGCAGAACCTTCCATCCCAGGTACATCAGTTGATCATACCTGAAGCGCGGCAAAGTCCAGCGCAACAGAATCTGAAGCCAGCAAAAGAAAACGACCTTCATGCCGAACGCGACAACGCCAAGCAGCGCTACGATCAGATTGGGAAGTAAAATCGGTCCAACACCAGGGAAATGCAGGCCGTCGGGATGAAGGTAAGGCACCTGCCATCCGCCGAAAAAGAACGTGGTCACCAGCGCCGAAACCAATACTACCTCGGCAAAGTCGGTGAGCATGAAGGCGGCCTGTTTGCCGCCGGAATACTCAGTGAAATAACCCGCTATTAACTCCGATTCACCTTCGGGCATGTCGAAGGGTATACGTTTGGTCTCCGCGATCCCCGCGGTGAAAAGCAGCAGGAACGCAAGCGGCTGATAGAGTATTCCCCATTTAGGCAACCAACCGAACCATACACTTCCCTGCTGGCGGCAAATGTCCTGCAAGTCCAGCGTGCCGAAGGTCATTACTATGGCAATGATTGCAAGCCCCATCGCCAACTCATACGAGATCATCTGCGCGCTGGCGCGCACACCGCCCAGCAGCGCCCAGCGGTTGTTCGACGCCCATCCGGCCAGTGCCGCGCCGTAAACGCCCACTCCCAAGGCGGCGAGCAGGTAGAGCACACCGGCGTCAAGCTGGCAGACCTGAAGATCGATCACGCGCGAGCCGATTATCAGCCGATCGCCGAAGGGAACAACCGCAAAGGTGATCAACACCGGAAACAGAGAGAGAAACGGCGCCAACGCATGTAGAAATTTGTCCGCCTGATCAGGAACGAAGTCTTCCTTCGTGAACATCTTCAACGGATCGGCGACAAACGTGTTGGTCACTCCGAGATTGGGCATGCCGAGGCGACGGCCGATGCCGAAGATTGCGGCGCGGTTGGCGCCGATTCGATCTTGGATGAGCGCGCTGCCCTTGCGCTCAAACCACAACAAGACGGCCGAAAGATTCAGCACCAAAAGCACGGCGACGATAGCTTTGGCCGTGTCGATAAGCAGATTAATCAGCACGAGAGGCCAGCTCGTCGATAAGTTTGGTTACTGATTCGACCGTAAGATTTTCGTAGTAGGCGTCTTGATTGAGCTGCAGCATCGGCGCACTTCCACACGAAGCCAGGCACTGGACCGTCTCCAACGTAAACATCCCGTCGCCGGTGGTCTGACCGTGGTCAATCTGAAGGCGGTCGCGAATCGCGCGAACTATCCGATCCGCGCCGCGCAACCGGCAAGGCAGATTCGTGCATACCGCAAGATGCCAGCGTCCGACCGGCTTGCGGTGGAACATTTCATAAAAGGTTACGACCGCGCGCACATGCGAGGGTGGCAAGCTCATCAGGGTCGCCACGTACTGCTCCACCTGCGGGCTTATCCATCCGAACTCGCGCATCGCCAACCATAACGTCGGCAACAGCGCCGCTTGCCGCGTGGGATAGCGCGCGAGCGTTTGTTCGTATTCCTTGAGCGTCTCCGTCGAAAACTTTACTGCACGAGAATCGGCCACTGCTATCGCAACCTTATTCAGCGAGATCCTGTAAGCTTTCGGCCGTGCACCACACCCGAAAGCGACGCTACGGCCTTTGTCAGACGATTTAAGCGGCTAGCGCTCGCGCGGCCTACGCTCGGGTTCGAATCGATCGCCGTGCGGCCGCCGCTTGCACTGGACGTCAACCGCGTCTGGTGTCACTGCGGCCATTCTAGCACCTCAAAACATGGCGGCGAGAGGGTGGTTTTGCGATCGTCATGAGGTTGAGCGAATTTTTCGCGACCGGCTCGCTTTCTTAACGCACCAAAGCGGGATAGGCTTTGTGCTAAGGTTGGACCGTTTACCGCTCGTGGACGGCCGCGACGGCTGGTCATAGGAATCGAGGTTGACCGCATCAACGCCGAGACCGGCGCAAGGTGCGGATTCATCCCGTGCCGTTTGACGCTAGCCGATATTACACTGGGGCCAGGCTGGTTGGGAGTTTACGCTTATGGTTACACGCGGCGGATGTCATTGTGGCGCCATAGCTTTCGAAGTGGACGGAGAACCGACCGAGGTTGAACGCTGTAACTGCTCGATCTGCACGAAAAAAGGATATCTTCACTGGATCATCGAAACCAACCGTTTCCGTCTTTTGCGCGGCGCCGAGCAACTCTCGGTTTATGCCTTTAACACCAGGGTTGCCCAGCACTATTTCTGTCCGACCTGCGGCGTTGCGTCTTTTTACATCCCGCGCTCGGAGCCGGACAAGATCGACGTCAACGCCCGATGTCTCGAAGAAATCGACCCTGAGAGTCTTCCCGTGGTCGAGTTTGACGGACGCAACTGGGAAAAGGCGATCGAAATCAAGCGCAAAGCCACCGCATCGATGGGCGGAGGCTCCAGATAAAGTCACTGAAGCGAGGGTCAGCCAACCACTTTGTCGCGCTTGAGCGCCTCGATCTCCCGCTCCTCGTACCCCATTTCCCGCAAGACCTCGGCGGTATGTTCACCCAACCGCGGCGGCTTGTGACGAAGACTCGAGCGCTCACCGTTCACGCTCACCGGCACATCGATAATCTTGAAGTCCGGCACATGGAATCCGGCGACGTCTTTGATGATTTCCATCGCCTTCACCTGCTCATCGGCGTACACCCGATCAAGCGTGTTAATCGGACTGCAGGGCACGCCCGCCTCCCGCAGCACGCTCACCCATTGCGCGCTCGTGCGCAGACGCAGCCGCTTCTGCACTTCATCGTGAAGCTCGACGCGATTGGCAATACGGTCCGCGTTGTTGAGAAACCGCGGGTCAACGCGCAGTTCCGGCATTTCCAACGCGGTGCATAGCACGCCGAACAGGCGGTCGTTGCCGGCGGCGATCATCAGCCAGCCGTCAGCGCTCTCGAAGGCTTCGTAAGGCGCCACCAAGGGCGAATTCGACCCCATCCGGCCTGGCACCTTGCCGCTGGCCAGGTAGCCGGCCATCAGCAGCGTGGTCCAGGTCACGCCAGTTTCAAGCAGGCTGGCCGTGACCTTGCTCCCCTTGCCGGTCTTGTCTCGTTCCATCAGGGCGACGAGCACGCCGAT
>JAJYYI010000126.1 GCA_021801125.1 Deltaproteobacteria bacterium
CTCTCCATGGCGTCATCCTCCGAAACCCGCTCATCGGCGGGCGCGAGTTGTGGCTCAACTCGCCGGATCTTGACGCCTTTTCACTTTTCCACCAACCCCGCGACACTACCCAGGCGGCGCGCTGGCAGGTAACTCCATGGTCTAAGGCGCGCATGACAGGTTCCCAATGGGCAGGCTGGTTGCGATGGGCGATCCGCGATATTTTTCCGTGCGGGGCGGAGCGAACCCGCATACGCGCGGGCGTCTCGGCCTGAAAAAGCGCGTCGATCCCGAACTGGCACGCCTTCAATGGCATCGGATGGCCCGCACGCTAATCGACCATGGATGCGAGGTCGTCGTAATCGACGCGCATCCGCACCTCACCGGACTGGTGTACCCCGCGAACGCCGGCTTCTTATACCCGCTTTCGCTAGGTTCGCTTGGCGCGACGCCGGCGGCTTCCAGCGTGGGCAAGCGCTTCTATTTGGCGAATCTCTTGCCGACCCGGGCGGGCGAGCGTGAAGTCTATCGAGATTTTATTGGCGCACTCGGTTACGAAACCCGCGAGATCAAAGCGCGTTTTGAAGGCGAGGCCGATTTCTTTCCCGCCGGCGAATACATGCTTTTCACGTATGGGAGAATTGAGGCGCAGCGCTTCGTGCCGCATCTGGGATTCCCTCCATGGCGACGCGTCTACGGCTTTCGCTCGGAGGTGAACGCGCTCAGCGAACTCTCGTCGATCGTTCGCGAACGCCCGATTCTGTCTCTCGAGCTGGTGCTGGAGACCCATTACCACGGCGATACGGCTCTCTGTTCGTTAGGCCCGCAACGGCGCTTTCTGATGGCCTATTTGGACGCCTTGAGCCTGCCGTCGCGCGAACGCTTGAAAGCTTGTTTCGGCGAAAATCTGATAGCGCTTTCGCACGAGGACGCGGTGCGTTACGCCGCGAACGCCTTTCAGGTCGACCATGCCGGAAAGCATTTTCTTTTCGTGCCGGAAGGGCTCAGCGCGAGCCTCATGCGGCGGATAAGCGCATGCGGCGTCGAACCGGTGCCAGTCGACGTGAGCGAGTTCATGGCCAAGGGCGGAGGTTCGGTAAAGTGCATGATTCTCGACCTTGGGCCGATCGACGAACAGCCCGCTGACCCAGAAGCCCAAGCCTTCCGCGTCCGTCGCAGCTATCACAGCCTGGTTCCCTTCTGAGCCGCGGTTGCGCGCGCTTCGGGTGAGTTCGAACGCCGCCGAGCGCGGAGTTTTGCCTTAAAGCCGCATCGGTGGTACTGAAATACTGAACGCGGACGCTGCATCAGGTCGGTTATCTGGGCGTAAAAGGGCTTAGACATTAAGGGGCTTAAAAATGAACGGCATTCATGACCTCGGCGGGATGCACGGCTTCGGCAAAGTTCAGGCCGAGCGAAACGAGCCCGTTTTTCATTATCCCTGGGAGAGAAAGGTGTTCGGCATTATGGTCTCCACGATGGCCCAGGGAATTTACAACGTGGACGAGTTCCGCTTTGGAATCGAACAGATGGACGCCGCTCATTATTTGGAATCGAGCTACTACGAACACTGGCTCGAAACGGTGCAGAAAAATCTAGTCGAAAAGGGAGTAATCAAGCGCGCGGAGCTTGAAGCTGCGTTACGCAAAGCGAAGGGACGCGGCCGTGCCGGTGCGCCGAAAAGACGAGATCCGGCTATGGCTCAGCGCCTGCTGGAGATCATCCACAAGGGTGACCACTATATGCGCGCGCCTGTCCCGCCGCGCTTTAAGGTTGGCGACGCGGTCCGAGCGCGCAACGTCAATCCGCCAACGCATACCAGGCTGCCGCGTTATGTACGAGGCAAACAAGGCGTGATCGAGTGCGTTCGGGGCACGTTCGTTACGCCGGACGACAACGCGATCGGCAAAGGCGAGCATCCGCAGCCCGTGTACAGCGTGCGCTTCAATGGAACGGAGCTATGGGGAGCGCAGGCGCAGTCGAACGAAACCCTCTATATCGACATGTGGGAGCAGTATCTGGAGCCGGCATGAGTGCACGGGGCGGGCGCCTCGCCGTCTTCGATGCGAACCCACCAACGTGGAGAAGGACCAAGGGAAATGAAAAAAGGAAACGCGCATGGCCATCATCCTCAGCCACTGCCCGATGTGGCTTTGCGGGTCAAAGCGCTCGAAGCGCTGCTCCTCTCCAAAGGCCTGATTGCCACCGACGCCGTGGAGAAGGTGGCTGAGGTCTACGAAAAGGAGATCGGGCCGCTCAACGGGGCGAAGGTGGTAGCTCGAGCGTGGGTTGACCCGGCCTACAAAGAGCGGCTACTGAAGGACGCCACTGCGGCGATAGCCGAGTTGGGTTTTTCCGGGATGCAGGGTGAGCATATGGTGGTCGTGGAAAACACGGAGAAGGTGCATAACATGATCGTCTGCACCTTGTGCTCCTGCTACCCGTGGCCTGTTTTGGGTTTGCCGCCCGTGTGGTACAAATCACCAGCTTATCGTGCCCGCGCCGTGATCGAGCCGCGCACGGTCCTGCGTGAGTTCGGGCTCGAACTCGAAGATTCGGTCGAGGTTCGCGTCTGGGACAGCAGCGCCGAGTTGCGTTACATGGTTTTGCCCCGCCGTCCACCAGGGAGCCAGGGTATGACTGAACAGCAGCTTGCCAGACTTGTGACGCGCGACTCGATGATCGGCGTTGGCGAAGCTAAGGCGCCGCGCAAAGCACGCTAAAGGAGCCTTGGGTGTGAGCGCCAACGTACGCTCGAAGCTCGCCGCGCGATTGGCCGACGAGGCGGCCGTACCGGGCGCGCCTCCGCGCAAGAACGGCGAGCTGGTTTTCGAGCAGCCATGGGAGGCTTGCGCCTTTGGAATCGCCGTGGCCCTTTGCGAGCGCAAGGCCTATGACTGGGAGGAATTTCGCGTCCGGCTTATAGCTGAGATAGCCGCGTCGGAGGCCCGCGGCTCCGAGGCAGAGGGCTACAGCTACTACCGCTGCTGGGCGGCCGCCTTGGAGCGGCTTCTTTTGGAGAAGGGAATCTGCACCGCGCAGGAAATCGAGGAGTTTCTCGCCGCGGGCAATCTCATCGAAGCCGCAGGGTAAAAAGCGCAGCCGAATTTGCTCGGGCAACTCAAGTTGCCTGTCACGAACACTCTCGGTGGGCGCCCCCACTCGGGATGACCGCCCGGGCCGCGACTTCCCTGCTATACGCCCGCGTCTGATACAGATGCTGGCGCGCCACGGTCGTGCTGCGCGCGTGAACTCAGGCTTATTTTTTAGGCGCCGGGTAAAGCTGTTCGCCCGTGTCCTCGTCATTCACGGTTATTGCCCTCACCGGGCAACTGCGCGCGGCGGCGAGAATCGTTCCAGCATCCGCGCCGTCCTGGTTGACCACTTCGGACTTTTCGTCCGCATCGAAAGCGAACACCGTAGGAGCTGTCTCGATACAATCGCCGCTTGAGATACACTTGCTCTTATTCACGGTTGTCTTGAGCTTCGCCATGGTGCTATTCAAACCGCCTTGGAAATAACCATCCGCTTGCGGAAAGTCGCGGAGTTACGATGAAGATTAGGATCGCGCCTTGCTCGCAGCAAGCGCCATGACACCGCAGAGTCAACCAGCACGCGACGCATGTTGCGGGTTCCAACCGAAAAGGGGGTGAATCAGGCGTTGGCGATTATCGGCACCGGCGTAGATATGATCGAAGTCGAACGGATACGGCGGGCACTGGAACGCCCCCTTACAGGAGAGCGTCTGCGCGCGCGCGTCTTCAGCGTGGGCGAGGCTCGATATTGCGAATCCCGCGGCGTGGCCCGATATCAGAGCTACGCCGCGCGTTTCGCGGCCAAGGAAGCGGCGATGAAGGCCCTGGGCACCGGCTGGGGGCGAGGCGCCGGATGGCGCGACTTCGAGGTGGTGCGCGAACGAGGACAAGCGCCCCGTCTCACGCTCTCGGGAAAGGCCGCGCTTTTGGCGCAGCGGCGAAATATCAGACTGATGCACCTGAGCCTGACCCACACAACGGCTCACGCAATCGCGTATGTCATCGCCGAGAGCTGATTCAAATCCTCGAATGCGGCGAAAGGCGCGCGGAGAAGGTAGCCCGTGAGATTTCCAAGCGCACAACCCGCTCGCCCGAGAACTATTTTTTAGGGCTCGACTCGGCGGCTGGCTTAGCCTTGAGCTCTTCAGCTGTTTTGTTCAGGTCGTCGTAATTGAAGGTTTCGATCCTGAAGGCCGCCTGCGTGGCACTCGAGGAGGCATAATATTGATAGGTTGGCGGCGTCGGGCTCGGCGAAGGCGTTGCACCGCCGACGCTTAGCGCGGGCTCCGCGACTCGCCCTAATTTAACCCAACCGAGCGACTTGCCGCTAGTGTCATTAAGATCGAATTCTTCGATCGGATGTTCAAGACCGAACTGCTGCGGATCTTGCAGCGGATCGGCAACTATCGACACCCCTTTGAGATTGCGCAGGCTGCTCAACAACTGAATTACGGCGCCCGCGTCGGCGGGACCGGCAGTCCCGTTCTCTATTTGCCATTTGTCTTTCTTGTCGAGCTTCAGCGTGAACTTTTGGCCGTTGTTTTCCACGCGCACCAATCCAACGTTGGAAGGGTCGAAAGTAAGAACGGTCTTGTCGCGCAGGTCGGTGACCGTTTTGTTCACTTCCTTGAATATCCAGTCCGGCACGGTGTAGACCGACTGGCTATCTGCGCGCTTGACGTAGTAGTCCTGCTCCCCGCCCGAACTGGTTTGCTTGCCGAAGGCCAATGACTGCGGGGGCCCTTTGCCGATCGATACGCTGACGTTAAGCGTGGGTTGTTCGAGTCCGTATTCGGCGAGGTTGGAGGGCGAGTCGCTGACGAAGCGACTGATTCGCCCGTTGGTCAGGTTGCTGAGAAGGCCCGTGACGACATTCGCATCCGCCCGATACGATGCCGGTTTCACGATGCTCCAGTCACCATCTTTTTTGGCCAACTCGATTGTTTCGCCCGGCCTATGTTCGATCACGACCTTATCGGCCGCGTCCACCGGTGGCAGCAGTTGCCGATCTCGTAAGTCGTCTACTTCCTTCGTCATCTTGGTGCCGAAGGTGGACGACGTGATCATCACCGCGGGCTTGCCCGCAAGCCTGACGTAGGTCGAAAAGCCGATCGGCGTCGCCTTGCCCACGTAGATCGCCGGTAACTCCTTCTTGTCCTTCAGCGACACGGTGATGGTGGCGCGGGGAGGCTTCAAACCGAACAGCGCGAGGTCCTTGGGCTCTTCGGCAACGGTCTTAGTCGTTTCGAGACCCGCGACCGAGCGAGCAAGGTCGTCCGCCGCGGCCTGATCGGCGCTGACCTTGAGCGGCTTGGTTATGGTCCAGCGGTCGTGCGGGCCGAGTTCCAGGACGATTTCGCGGTTATTGGGATAACGCAGATCAATTCGCGCGATGTCCTTGGCTTCGACCTTGAACATCCGCTGGCCTTGCGAGGTGCTTTTGTGCAGGGCGGTATAGTAGGCGTAGCCGCCCACCAGCACCAGTAACACCAGGGCGATTACTGTGTTGCGAAACTTCATGTGAACGAAACGAAAGCGCCCGCGCCTTGGGCTATATGCGCCGTTGCCACCAGACCACGATGCCTGTGATCAGGAGCAACTCGGGGAGCAACAACACTGACAACGCGAACACGATGCTGAACTGAGATACCGTCAGGCGAAAACGCGACGCACGCATCGTGCGCGGCCGGATCGAAATTTCATTAGCCTCGCCCATCAACCAATCGACGCTGTTCATGAACAGGTCGCGATTGTAGAAATCGTTGATGTGCTGATTGTCAACGAAGTCCGTGCTGCCGCACATGACGATTCGCGCCTTGCCGCCCTTGGCGCCACCAAGCTGCTCAACATTCGCCTCGACCGCGCTGCACACGGGCACCGGGCCTTTGCGGTCATCGGGACCGAGCGACGCCTCCTGGCGCTTGAAGATTCCGTCCAGGTCGGTTTCGGCCCACGAGGATTTGCTCGTGCGCGCCAGCCATGTGGCATGGAGGGCTGCGTTGGCATGGTCATCAGGTCCAACCGAGCGGGTCATCGGGAACACGGTGCGCTGCGTGAACGACTCGGTCACCGGCTGCGAGCGATTGTAATCCTCAACGATTGGACTTAGCCCCAGCGCCGGCCCGGCGAAAAGGCGCACCACCTGGTCAACCACGATGTCGTTGCCCGCTTTGATGCCCCAGTCGGCGGCGAACTTAACCAATGCCGATTCGTCGAACGCCATATCCGGCCGCGGCGGACGCAGCAGAGCGATTACGTTGCCGCCGCCTTTGAGGTATGCGGAGATTTCGTCCAACTCCTGGGGCAGCACGGGCTTTTGTGGTCCCGCAATAATCATCACGTTGCAATCCTTGGGCACCGTGGGCTCGGATGCGAGCAGAACTTTTTTGGTCGAGTAGCCGTCCCCTTCAAGCGCCTGGCGCGCGAACGCGAAGCCGCCGTTATGCTGCTCGTCGCTGACGTCGGCCTCACCATGGCCGTCGAGAAAGCATGCGACCTTGTTCCCGCTCTTGGTGGCCTTGATGATGGCGTTGGTAAGGGCGCTCTCGCTCAGATCGGTTACGTTCGTTCCCCTGCCGGCGTCGCCTCCGTACTGAACCCGCGTGGTGTTCATCACGCTCACCTTGAAGCGCTCGGCAAGCTCCGGATGGCGATCGGGGTCAACCATCTCGTAACTGATCTTTGGCGACGCATACGCGTACATCTGGTAGAGCGAGCGCGCACGTTGGTTCACACCGCCTTCGAAAAAGCCGTAGAATTTCAGCGGCTCCTTGAGATCGCGCACCACCTTAAGCGACTGGGATGAAAGGCTATAAACGCGCTCCGACGTGGTGTCCACCCGATACTCGTGCTGCGCGGCGATGTAATTGATCGCCACCAAGATGCCGGCGAAGGTCAACGCGTACACCACGGCGTTGGCGCCATAACGAGCCCGTCGGCTCCCAAGCATCGAGCCCAGCGCTTGGCGATTAGCGCTGATCCAGATAATCAGACAGCCGACGCCGAACACGACGTTCAGCGCCGAGAAAAATCCGAAGCCAGTGGCGATGAGATAGTCGACCAGCCCGAAGATGAGACAAACAAGACCGACTATTCCCGCTAAAGATGCGCTTTGTTCCATGACCTAAGACAAATGCCAGGCTAGCGCCAGCGGGCCGATTCGGCCGAGCGCTGCGTGAGAAACAGCGCCACTGCGATTAGGCTTAGAAAATAAACGATGTCTTGAGTGCTGATGATGCCCTTCACCATCTGCGCGAAATGCTCGGGCAGCGCGAGATACCGCAACAATCCGGCGAGTTGCAACTCGCCCGTCTCCGCTGGCCACGAAATTACATAGAGCAAAAGCAAAGCGCCGAATGAACTGATGGCGGCGATAATCTGATTGCTCGTCAGGGAACTGGTAAAAAGCCCCACCGCGACGAAACATAGCCCAACGAAAATCAACCCGAGGTAGCCCGCGAGCATCACGCCGATTTCCGGATCACCGAAGAAGACCAGGATAATCGGAAAGATACCCGCCAGCGCAACCATCAGGATGACGACCAACGAGGCCGCGATGTATTTGCCGGCGACTATCTCCCCGATCTTCACCGGAGATGTCAAGAGAAGCTCGTATGTTCCGGCACGCTTCTCCTCCGCGAACGTCCGCATCGTGATCGCCGGTACCAGAATAACCAGGACCACCGCCAGGTTATGCAAGAGTGGCTCGATGACCGCTTGGTTAAGATTGAAATTTTGCAAGCCGGGTTGATTGCGCAACGCGGCGTACATTTCCAGTATCAACTCGAAGCGGCGAAGCAGAGCAAAAAAGAACCAGCCGGCCAGCAACAGAAATACCGTCAGCACCACGTAGGCCACCGGCTGGACGAAATAGCTCTGCAGCTCGCGTCCGGCTATCGTCAGTGTGTTTCTCATCCTGGTTGCCCGCCACTGCGTCCCGCTTCGACTTCTTCTAACTCAGCCTCGGCCACCAAACCCGAAGGCTGTTCCTTTGCTATGGCCTTGAGGAAAACGTCCTCGAGCGAAACCTCCGGAGAAATTTCGTCCAATCTTTCCTCCAATACCACGCGGCCGTCGCTGATTATCACGACCTTGTCACACACCTGGGACACTTCCGGCAGGATGTGGGTCGAGAGCACCACGGTTCTTTGCTTGGCCAGCCCGCGAATGAGCTTGCGAATCTCGATAATCTGCCGCGGGTCGAGGCCGATCGTCGGCTCATCGAGAATCAATACGGGAGGATCATGCACGATAGCCGCCGCGAGGCCGACTCGCTGGCGATAGCCCTTGGAGAGCTGTCCGCTAATCCGGTACCGCACATCCTCAAGGCCGCATGCGCTAACCGCGTTGGCGATTGCTTCCTCCAGGCGGTTTCGGCTAACCCCTTTTAGCTTGGCCACGAAGCGCAGGTAGTTATCAACGCGCATGTCGGGGTACACCGGAGGATTTTCCGGCAGGTATCCTATTTGACGGCGCGCCTCGAGCGACTGGGTGAAAATGTCCAGGCCTTCAACCAGCACCTGTCCCGACGTCGCCGGCATAAAGCCGGTGATGATTCGCATCGTGGTCGTCTTGCCGGCGCCGTTCGGGCCCAGAAACCCGAGGATTTGACCCTTCTCCGCAGTGAATGAGACGTCCTTGACGGCCAGAAAGTTGCCGTAGGCTTTGGTCAGACCTTTAACTTCGATCATGACGCTCTCAGGCTCTGCAACCGGGCCTTGGTCGACGTCTCTTGTTGGTTGAGAATGCCGATATGAACAAATCTAACCGGCAAGATTAGATAGCCAGCAAAGTTACGTGTAGTCAATACAACCAACTCTCTCAACCCCGCCTGTCGACTGCGCGGCTTCTGCTTTCCCGCCCGCCGAGCGAAGCTAAACCCGGTCGGATACACTGAGCCTGCGCGGCCGTTTTCAGACGAAAATCGCCAGCTCTCTCCTGATTTGCAAGTGCTAAAAGCTACGGCCGTTCGATCACCGTCGCGATGCCCATGCCGCCGCCTATGCACATCGTGACCAACCCCGTCGCTTTGTTGCTGCGCTCCATTTCGTCGATTAACGTGCCGGTCAGCATCGCGCCGGTGGCGCCGAGCGGATGGCCGAGTGCGATCGCCCCGCCGTTTACGTTGACGCGCACGGGGTCAATCCCCACGTCGCGCATCACCTTAAGCACCACGGCGGCAAACGCTTCATTGATTTCGAAAAGATCTATATCGCCCACGGTCATGCCGGCGCGCTTGAGGCATCGCTGAGTAGCCTCGACTGGTCCGGTCAACATGATCACAGGCTCGGAGCCGCAGGTGGCCGTTGCTCTGATTCGGGCCCGCGGCGTAAGCCCGCGGCTGCGCGCCCATTCCGGCGTGGCCAGCAGGAGCGCCGCCGCGCCGTCCACAATCCCGCTCGAGTTGCCCGCGGTATGAACGTGGTTGATGCACTCGGCTTGCGGATAGCGCGTAAGCGCCGCGCGATCAAACGTAAGACCGTCGAGAAGGTAGCTGCTCTCGCCGATATCGGAAAAGGAAGGTCTAAGTTGGGCCAATGCCTCCAGCGTGGTCGACGGCCGCGGATGTTGGTCGCGCTCGAGCATCGGCTGGCCGGCGCGGTCGCGAACCGGTACCAGACTTCTCGCAAAGCGGCCTTCTTCAACGGCGGTTTTGCATTTCATCTGGCTTTGGTAAGCGAAACGGTCGCAATCCTCGCGCGAGAAGCCTTCAAGGGTCGCGATTAGGTCAGCGCTGATTCCTTGGGGGACAAGCGGATGGAGCTTGAGCAGGTCCGGGTTGTCCCCAGCAACCCCGCCGCCGTCGCTGAACAGAGGACATCGCGACATGCTCTCGACGCCTCCCGCGATCACCGCGTCCTGTTGTCCTGACATTATCCCCATCGCGGCGAAATTGAGCGCCTGCTGTCCGGAGCCGCAAAAGCGGTTGAGCGTGACGCCCGACGGCTGAATGGGCCAGCCGGCCGCCAAAATCGCCATCCGCGCGATGCACGCGCCTTGCTCACCGGCCTGCGACACACAACCGCATACCACGTCGTCGATCTCGGATGGCTCAAAGCCGTTGCGGCTGCGCAGAGCGTTTAAGCACTGCGCGAACAGTTCCTGCGGATGCACCTGCGCGAGCGCACCCTTGTCCTTCTTGCCAGTCCCGCGCGGGGTCCTTACGGCGTCAACTATCCACGCCTCGGCCATAGCTTTTCGCTCCTTTTGCAAACCGAATTAGGCGCTAACCGGGCCCGCAGGCGGCCCATTACAACCCTCAGCCATAGCATATCGCCTACTGCGGAAGGTCGAAATACGCGTTTGCAATTTGTCGATTTCCCTGCCCCCGCATGTCCGCGGCGCGCCTTGCTTGCGCCTATACGCGTCTATGAGAGTCCGCTTCTTGGAGAATAACCTCGACGAGACCGAGCAAAATAGCTTAGCCGCCGCCAATCGCGGGTATAAAGTGAACTTCGCTATTCGGCCCGACGCGTTCAAGCAGCCCTCCCGTCGCTATCTCGCCATCAACAGAGACCGCGATCGAAGGGCGCAAGTCACCAGCCTCAACCAGCAGCGCGCTGACCCCGGGAAAGCGGCGTCCAAGCCCTTCGATCAATTCCCCCACGGTCGTCCCGTCCAGGACCGCGACATCCTGCCCGCCGCAAAGCTTACGCATCTGCGCGGGAATAAACACCTTCGCCATCGCCTTAGCCCGCTCTACTAGCCCGACAAACCAAACGCGTTCAACCGCCACACGGTCGGCGTAAGAGCGCCGGCAGTCGGCAAGTGCGCGGCGCGACTCCGTAGCGCGTCGTTGGTTTGGCGCCCCCGCCGGCCCTTGCGAGGCCTATCCTGGGGGGCATCGGCCAGACGCCGAACCAAGCGGTGTGCCGCGCCCGTTACGCGACATGCGCTGCTGCGGAGGAAGGTCCGACGCACCTTGGGGCGTTTCGGGCGCGGTTTCCTCACGCTCGCGCCGCAGCAGCGGGTGAAGTTCGATCCTCGGCTCTACGAGCGAGGATCGCCTTCAGCAGGCGCGGCGGCGACATCGGCAACTCGGTCATCCTGATTCCGACCGCGCGATAGATCGCGTTGGCGATCGCGGCCGGCGGCGGGACGATCGAGACCTCCCCCACGCCGCGTACGCCCAAGGGATGGCCGGGGTTGGGCACTTCGACGATGATCGGCTCCATCATCGGCAGGTCCGGACAGGTCGGCATCCGATAGTCGAGCAAGCCTGAGTTAAGCAACCGGCCCTGGCTGTCGTAGACGTATTCCTCATTGAGCGCCCAACCCACGCCCTGAGCGGTTCCGCCCTGCATCTGTCCTTCGACGTAAGAGGGATGAATCGCCTTGCCAGCGTCCTGAGCGATAGTGCAGCGCAGAATCTCAACCTTGCCCGTTTCCGGATCGACTTCGACGTCGATGCACGCGGTGGCAAAAGCCGGTCCAACGCCGCGCGCATTCACCGCCGCGCGTCCGGTCACCGGCCCGCCGGTTCGCGGCAAGCGCTTGGCCAGGTCCTTGATTGTGATGGAAGTGCTCGGGTTGCTTTTAGCCGCAAAGGTTCCCGCGCGAAATTCGACCTCGTCGGGTTTGCACTCGAAGAGCTTGGCCGCGCGCTCCTTGAGCTGGCGCACCACGTCTTCGGCCGCCTGGAAAACCGCCATGCCGGTGGCGAAGGTGACTCGGCTGCCGCCGGTTACGTCGGTGTGGCCTATCGCGTCTGTGTCGGTGACCATCGGGCGCACCTGGTCGACATCGACGCCCAACACTTCGGCGGCGATCATCGCGCACGAGGCGCGACTGCCGCCGATATCCGGCGAGCCCGTAACCACGCTGGCCGTGCCGTCGGCGTGGACATGCACCATCGCTACTGATTGCATACCGGCGTTGAACCAAAAGCCGGAAGCAACGCCGCGCCCGCGGTTGGCCCCCTTGAGCGGCGACTTGTAATGCGCGCTGTTCTTGATCGCCTCGCACGTCTCGATAAAGCCGATACGCTTGTAAGGCGGGCCGGCCGGATGGGGCGTCCCTTCGTGAGATCCGTTGAGAATGCGGAAATCCAGCGGATCGAGGCCGCATCGCTCCGCAAGCTCGTCGACTACGCTTTCAGCGGCAAACGCGGCGTTGGTTGCGCCAGGCGCGCGATAAGCTGCCGTCTTGGGCCGATTCACCAGCACGTCGTAGGCGTCGATCAGCACATTGGGAATCGCATACGGCGCCAGCACGGTCATCGCCGCTGCGGCAACCGGAGAGCCGGGAAACGCGCCGGCTTCGTACGCGAGCCACACGTGAGCGGCGGTTATCGTGCCCTGGCGCGTGCAACCCATTTTCACCTTAATATGAGAGCCGGAGGTCGGGCCCGACGCGCGCAGCACCTCGGCGCGCGTCATGACCATCTTGACCGGCCGCCCGGTCTTCATTGCCAGCAACAGCGCCAAGGGTTCCAGATAGACCGTGGTCTTGCCGCCGAAACCGCCGCCGATTTCGGCCGGCACCACCTTGATACTGCCCGGCGAGATCCCCAGCACGGCAGCGCTCATGCCGCGTACCTCGAAGGGACCCTGAGTCGAGCAGTAGATCGTTCCGCGGCCGTCAGATCCGTAGGTGGCCAGGGCGTTGTGCGGCTCGATATACCCTTGATGGACCATCGCGGTGCGGAACTCACGCTCGATAACGATCTCCGCGGACTTGAAACCGGCTTCGATGTCGCCGCGCTTGAGCTGAGTATGTTTGGCGATATTGGTGGGTTGATCGCCGAGTTCTTCGTTGCGCAGTTCGGGGTCGAGAATCGGCGCCGTGCTCGCCATCGCCTCGTCCACCGTCATCACCGGCGGCAAAACCTCGTACTCGACTTCGATTAGCTCCAGCGCTTGTTCGGCGATATAGGGAGTAACCGCGGCAACCGCAGCCACGGCGTGGCCCTGGTACAGAACCTTGTCACGTGCCAGGATGTTATGACCCAGATGGCGCGGATTGACGCTCATCTCGCCCAAGGGGACGGACTTGTTTTCTCCTTCCGGAAGGTCCCTGCCGGTGACGATCGCCTTGACGCCGGCGAGCTTGAGCGCTTTTTCGACGTTGATCGCCTTTATCCGCGCATGGGCGTGCGGGCTGCGCAGCACCTTGCCGTGCAGCATCCCAGGCAGCGAGTAATCCGCCCCGTATTTCGCCCGCCCGGTGACCTTGTCGACACCGTCCGGGCGAAGCGGGCGGGTGCCAACAACCTTGTAAGTGCCATTCGACGTGTTCGTCACGGTAGCCATTCTTACGCCTCCCGACCTTGCATCGGCGATGAAGCGCGGCCCTGGCCCTGGCGCATCAGCGCTGCGGCGTCCATAACCGCGCGCACGATTTTGTCGTAGCCCGTGCAGCGGCAGAGATTACCTGCCAAGGCGTATCTGATCTCGGTTTCACTCGGGTTAGGGTTACTGTCCAAAAGCGCCTTGGCGGCGACGAGAAAACCAGGCGTGCAGATGCCGCATTGCAGCGCGGCTTGTTGCAAGAATGCCTGCTGCAGCGGGACGAGCTCAGTTCCTGCGGCCAGGCCCTCCACGGTTTCGACCGTGGCGCCCGCGACCTCGAGCCCAAGCACCAGGCAGGAGCAGACGAGGCGGCCGTTTAGAATTACGCTGCACGCGCCGCAATCGCCCGTCAGGCACCCTTCCTTGGTCCCGGTCAAATTCAGGACATCGCGCAAAACCTCAAGCAGACTTTGCCGCGGCTCGCATAAAAACTCCACGGGTTCCCCGTTGATGGTTGCCTCGATTCGTGTCTTAGCCATGTGTCTTCGCTCACGCCCGCTGTCGGTCCATCGAGTCGCCTGCCTGGCGCGCCCTTCGGCCCATCAATCGGCTGACGCGCATCTTCGACGGTTGGTTCCGGACCGCTTGCAGGTCAGTTGCCGCTGTGGTTGGGGCGCAGGCGGGCTGCAGTGGCAAGCAAGGCCCGGCGCGTCAAAACGGACACGATATGGCGGCGGAACTCGGCCGTGCCGCGCGTGTCGTCAATAGGCGTTGCGGCTTGAGCGGCCAGGCGGCCGGCGTGCTCAAGCGTAGCCTCGTCGAGTCGCTTGCCGGCAAGATAAGTCGCCGCCTCTTTGGCGACGATTTGCGTCGGGCCGACAGCGCCCAACGCGATTTGCGCCTCGAGGCATCCCTCGCCGCTCATCTTCACCGCCACGCCGACCCCGACCACGGCGATATCCATCTCGTTGCGCGGCGTGAAACGCAAGTATGCGCTCGACGCGTTGGCCGGCGGAAGGGGAATTTGCATCCCAACCAGCAACTCATCGGCTTTGAGGACGGTGCGGCCCGGCGCGACGACAAACTTCTCGACCGGTACCGTACGCTCTCGGTCGGGCCCGGCGATGCGCGCTACGGCCCCGAGCGCGATCAGCGCCGGCACGCTGTCAGCGGCCGGCGAGCCGTTCGCCAGGTTGCCGCCCACCGAGGCCCGATCGCGGATCTGCACCGAGCCAATCAGCTTTGCCGCATCGACTAGTCCCGGATAACGGCTGGCTACAGCCTCGTTCTGGTAGATTTCGACGCAAGGCACCGCTGCTCCGAGAAAAAGGCCGGTGGCGGGGTCGAGGCTGAGCCGGCGCAGGTCGCTGATTCGTTTGGCGTCGATCACGCAGGACGGCTGTTGAGTCCCAGCGCGCATCTGGATAATCAGGTCTGTGCCACCGCACAGCAGCCGCGCCTTTGCCCCGTGGGTCGCCAAAAGATTGATCGCTTCGTTTACGCTCGTCGGCGCGTGGTAGCTGAACTCGTGCAAAGCTAAGGATCTCCTCTTTCCGGTTTTAGGCTCAGCGCGCCTGTGGATTTCAGTGTCAAACTCGACCGGTCCGCGGAGCGATCGAGATTTTTGCAGGCGAGCAACCCCCGCGACGCGGATCAAAGCGCCCGCTGCCTAGGCCTCCCAGAGATTACCACACGGACGCAGCCAGCATGCGATGGGTCCTGTTGTCTTTTTACCATAATTCCCGGCCTAACCACATCGTACCCGGGTGTGTCGTCAAGGCGAGAGGTCGCGCCCTTCGACCTACTAGCAGGCACCGCAAATGCGCCGGCGGTAAGAGCGGCAGGGGTCGGCCGCGACTTCTTCATCGGTCGGTAACCTGAACTGCACGACAAGCGATCTGACGCGCGCGGCTTTTGTGCCCTTCAGCCGCTGAAGCCGAAGCGGCGAACCAGCGCGGCCGCTGCCCCCGCCAAAACCGGCGGCTGTTTGCCCATGGTCGCGAAGCGCGCGTCGCTCGTCTGACCGCGCACGTAACGCGAGTAAATCTGCTCGACGACCGTGGCGGTTTTCCAGTGGGCCAGGGCGGTATAGTAGGACACCGCGCTTATATCGCGTCCGGTGCACCGCGCGTACCGCTCGGCGAGCTGGTCGCGCCCAAGGAACCCCGGCAGGATTGAATGCGCGTGGCCCTCGGCCAGCGCCAGCAGCTCTTCATCATCCCCAGGGTCGCGCCAATAGGCCAGGGTTGTCCCCAGATCGACCATAGGGTCGCCCAGCGTGCACATCTCCCAGTCGAGCACCGCACTTACTTTGCCCAAATCCTCGCGGTTGAACATGACGTTGTGCAGAAAAAAGTCGTTATGCAGCAGCGTCGGCGTTTGCGGCGCCGGCATATGTGACAAAAACCATTCGCCGAGCCGGTTCATCAACGGCACTTCGCGAGTTTTCGCCCGCTCCCAGCGCGTCATCCAGCCCGTTATCTGCCGCTCGACGAAACCTTGCGGTCGTCCCAGTGTGCCGAGGCCGATCGCCTCGTAGTCAACCATATGAAGCTGGGCGAGCGCGTCGATAAACGTTTCGCTCAAGAGCCGAAAGCTTGCGGGGTCGGTGGGAAGCTCGCTGGGCAGAGGCTGGCGCATCCTAATGACCAACCCGTGGCGGCGCTCCATCACGTAAAACGGCGCGCCGATGACGCCGGTGTCGTCGCAGAACAACAGCGCCCGCGGGGCAGGGGGGTAAACGCGCCATAGCGCCGACAGCACGCGGTATTCCCGGCTCATGTCGTGCGCCGTGGGCGGAACCGGCCCCAGCGGCGGCCGCCGCATCACCCATTCCCGAGCGCCGAAGCGCAACAGGTAAGTCAGGTTCGAGTGGCCGCCGCGAAACTGCCGCACCTCCATCGGCTGCTCCGCGCCTTCAAGCTTTCCGCTGAGGTAAGCCTTCAAGGCCGGGCGAGAGAAATCCTCCTCGCCGGCCACTTCGCCATATTCTTCAGTTTGCGCAAGTTCCGCCATTGAAAATCACGCGCGCGCCTCAATCGCGCGACTCGCTCAAGTTTCGCCCGGTGCCGCTTCGGGTCGTGCGTGTTGCCCGCCGGAAATGGACGGCCCGCGCTCAGCACAATCGTTAGGCTTCGCCAGGCGCCGCAGGGCGTGGAATTAGCGGCTCGCTCGTGCGCCGTCACTCCTTTCATCGCGCCGGCGCAAGCGGCGCGTCACTTCCATTTGCGCAGTTCGCGTTTGGCGATGGTCATGCGATGCACCTCGTCGGGGCCGTCCGCCAAGCGCAGCGAGCGGTTTTCGCGCCAGAAAAGCGCGATCGGCGTATCGTCGCTGACGCCGAGCGCCCCATGGACTTGGATCGCCCGGTCGAGCACGCGCATCACCATATTTGCGGCCACGACCTTGATCATCGAGATTTCCTGGCGCGCTTCTTTCTTTCCCAGCGTGTCCATCTTCCATGCCGCATGCATCACCATCAGGCGCGCCGCGTCGATCTCGATGCGCGAGTCGGCGATCCAATCCTGCACGTTGGCCTTGTCGGCGAGATAGCTGCCGTGGGTCCAGCGCGTGTTGGCCCGCTTGCACATCAGCTCCAGCGCGCGTTCGGCCACGCCGATCATGCGCATGCAATGATGGATTCGGCCTGGTCCGAGGCGCGCTTGCGCGATTGCAAAGCCGCTGCCTTCCTCGCCGAGCAGATTGGTTACCGGCACGCGACAATCTTCGTAGAGCAGTTCGCAATGGCCTCCGCCATGGACCGCGCCCATCACCGAGACGGGCCGCACGATGCGCAATCCCGGCGTGTCGATCGGGACGATAATCTGGCTCGCGCGCCGATGGGGCTCGGCGTCGGGGTTGGTCACCACCATCGCGATCGCAAAGGATGCACCCAGCGCGCCTGTGCTGAACCACTTGTGCCCGTTGATCACGTAGTAATCGCCGTCGCGCACCGCGCGCGTGCGCAACTGGGTTGGGTCGGAGCCGGCGGTCTCCGGTTCGGTCATCGAAAAGCAGCTTCTGATATGGCCTTCCAAGGCCGGTTTGAGCCACCGCTCCTTCTGCTGCGGAGTGCCGAACTCGGCGAGGATCTCCATGTTGCCGGTGTCGGGCGCATTGCAGTTGAAAACCCTCGCGCCGATAGGGCTGCGCCCCATCACTTCGCACAGCGGCGCGTACTCCCAATTCTTGAGTCCCGGACCGTGGGCGGAATCCGGCAAGAACAGGTTCCAAAGTCCTTGCGCCTTGGCTTTGCGGCGCAGCTCAACCACGACCGGCGGGTCGGCGCCTGGTTGATGGGAAGCATGCTCCTGCTCGGCGGCGATCGGCTCGGCCGCATAAACGTGCTCGTTCATAAAGGCGGTTACGCGCGCCTTTAAGTCCTCGACTTTCGGCGACAAGGCGAAGTCCATCAGTTCCCCCTCTCAAACAATTTCTTTGTCAAGCTTCTCTAAGTCCGGGATGGTTCGCGACCGCGCAGGACCGCTAATGCCTTAATAGTAGAATCCGGCCGCGAAATAAAGGCTTCAGGCGGCGCGCGGTGCGGTACTCCCTCAACCGAGCGTGGAGAACGCTGAGGGGCGCGCCATTTCAAAATTTTAACTGTCGGGCGCAGGGGGCTTGGTCTGGTCCGTCTTGATCTGGCCAGTCTTGGTCTGGTTGGTCTCGGCTTTCGTACCACCTTCTTCCAGCAGTGCCGTCGCGTTCAAGCCGTCCGCGGAGCGAATGTGAAGATCGCGCTGGGGGAAGGGAATCTGAACCCTGGCCTCCTTCAAGGCACGAAATATCTCAAAGCGCAGGTCGCTTTCCACCTTGCGCCGCTCGACCAGCTTCACGTTGACCCAGACCAGAAGTTCAAAATTGAGGCTGCTCTCGCCGAAGCCGACGAACCAGACCTCCGGCGCCGGAGTATGCTCGACGTTGGGCGCGGCTTTGGCGATCGTTTCCAGGATCTTTTTGACGTGCTCGGGATCCGCGTCGTAGGCGACGCCGACGCCCACGTGCAGGCGCGCGTAGGGATTCGACCGCGTCCAGTTCACCACCTCACCAGAAATGAATTGCGCGTTCGGCACCAGGTGCTCCACGTTGTCCCAGGTGCGCAGGCGGGTCGCCCTGAGGCCAACTTCCTGGACCACGCCCAGGGTGTCGCCGGTGGTAATCCAATCGCCTCGTCGTAGCGAGCGCGTGAAAATGAGGATGAGTCCGCCCACGAGGTTGTGCGCGATCGACTGCAGGCCGAAACCGATGCCGATGCCGAGAGCGCCGGCGAACAATCGCAATGTGTCGAGACTCAGCCCCACGGTCTCGCACGCCTCGACCAGCCCCACGACAACCATCACGTAGAGAATGACGGTGTTAATCGCGTGCGAGACTCCGGGATCGACGTTCAATGCGCCGTAGACCCGAAACTCGAGGTAGTCGCGCACCAGGCGCGCCAGTAGGAAGAACCCCAGAATAATCGCTAGCGCCTCCAGCACCGTGAGCGGCGACACGACTTCGCCGCCGAGGCTAAACCAGGAAGTCGCCAACAGCCGCATCACCGGCCCGCCCACGCCCACGACAGAGAAAGCAAGGGCAACCAGCGCGATCAATCCCACGTACTCCAGCAATTGCTCGGCCGAGCGGTAGAAATTCGCCGCTTCCTCCGATTGCTGGGCGCGCGCGGCCAGCAAGCCGTGCAGCGTCACTCTGAGCGCGTGATGCAGCACGATAGCGCCGACAAAGAGGCCGGCCACGACCCATGTTCTGAGCCACAGAAAATAAGCCAGGCGGCCGAACCCCGCCCATTGCAACAGCGCCGTCCCCACCGTGAAGGCGAAGACCATCGGATACAGCCGCTCAACCGCGGCGACGAATTTCTGATAAAGCGGGTTCGGGATGTCCGGTACGAGCTTCATCACCAAGGCGCGGTGGGCGAAAAAGTAGGCCAGGAAAATGATCAGCGAGAGATGGTAAGAGGCGCGGCATAGCGCCACCACATCCGTCGGCGCGCCCAGCTCGACGGCGGTGTCCAGCGCGACCGACAGCAGTACGACGTAAGCCAAAAGCCATCGTGCCGCGCGCAGCACGTAGGAGCTGTACTCCCTCGGCAACTGATACACCAACCCGAGCAAAAGCTCGCGGACGGCGTCGATGGTGAGCACGTAAAGCGTCCAAATCAAAAGCGTGCGCTCGATGACTAAGAACAGCGGAATCCCGTAGCTGGTCAGCGTGATCAGGAAGAGCCACCAGACCCATATGAAGAATGGCATCGAGGTCGCCCCCGCGACCCGAACTATGGCGGAAAACCAGAGGTCGAGCGGGCTCGGCAAATCACGACCCAGCACGTTGAGGCCCTGCTCGAGCTGATCGCGGAATTTTCTGCGGTTCAGAAGGCCGGTGCTCAAACCGACCGCCAAGAGCACCAGGAGCGTCCAAGCGCAAACGTCGAGACGGCGCAGTTGGCTTACGACGAGGTGCGCGATGCTGCGAAGCTCCATCGGTAGCCCGGTGAAAGCCTCGAACACGCGTTCAAGCGTTTTGCGGCCGAACTCCGCCGGCTCGCGCGCAAAAAGCGGATGCCCCTCCAGTGGGCTAGCCCCACGTCCGGTCTCTGCTCCGAAGCCTACACCCCGCTGCGCTAGGAACGTCCCCAACACGGTTGCCCCGATCAGGGGTCGCGCCCGTCGCGGGCGAGGCCGGGGCTGGATTATTTCGCGCCAACGCATGACCGAATCAACCTCGACTATGCCGAACAAACGCCTCCGATCTGCCCTTGCCCGATTCCGGGACGAGTCGTGAGAAACCTCGCCCGTGCCCGGAGGGTCACCGACGCGCAACGTGCAAAGCCCGCCGCTTATGGCACCAAGCCACCGACAGGATAGGCGAGCGTCTCCCGATAGGGAAAGCGTCACCCTTGGACTTTGTGCCGTATCCCAAGAATTTTCGATCGGAATTTTCGATTCCGCGGGCAGGAGCGATGCGCGGACTTGGGTCTTTGATGTTGATGTCGGGGAAATGCGCTGCCAGCGCGTCGCTCATTCGATAGCGATGGGGATGCGAATCTCGACCACGGAGGCGACCGCCTTGCCCTCCTTTACCGCTGGAAAAAATCGCCACTGCTTAAGCGCCTCGAGCAGCAAATAGTTAAGCCTGGGGTTAGGCGTCGGTCTGACCAGCGCCACGTGGGCGGTACCATCCGGCATAATTTCAAAACGCGCGACCGCCTCGGCATGGAAGACATCGGCGCGCAAGTCGTCGGGAATCGTCGGCATCGGCGCGTAAATCGCTTGTGCGCCGCCGCTGGCCGAACCCACAGCGCCACCCGTGCCCGAACCAGCACCACCGCCCCCTGGGGAGCCGGCGCCGCCTGAGGTGGTGCTCGTGGTCCCGGTCTTGGCAGCCAATCCTGTGGGGGCCGGCGCGTTACTGGGTTTGCTCGGCGCGTTTGGCGCCGGCGGCGTCGCGGCCTTGACCACTTTACGCGCCGGTGGGGGCGTTGTCGTCGTCTTGACTACCTTATGCACCGGCGCGAGCTGAGGTTTCACCTTCTTCGCGTGCGCGACGGCGCGGCGAACGGGCTTTGTCTCGGGTTCCGGCTTGGGTTTAGCCAAGCTTTTCGGCGGGGGTTCCTTGACCACGGGCTTTGGCGGTTCGTTAACCACCGATTTTGCCGGCGGGGCCGGCGGAGGCTTCACTTCGCTATGCGGCGTCTCAACTGCGTTAGACTTAGGCGCCGCGGGCGCCGGTGGCGCGCTGGGCGTGATGCCCGCGGCCGGTCCGCCGCCGCCGATCGAGCCGCCCATACCGCCGCCACCGCCGCCCAGCAGACCGACCTCGATCGGCACCAGTGGCGGCGGGGCGACTTTCTCGCTTAGGATATGGACGAACACCGCGAGCATCGCTGTCCACAATAGAAGCGCGCTGGGAATCAGCCATGGCAGTCGCTGCCAGGGCCGATCCAACGGCATCACAGGCGCGGGGGCAAAGGCTCGCTCAGTCATGCTGCACGGCGATGAGGAAGTGCGCGAAACCGGCGCGGCGCGCTTCGAGCAGGGCTTGCACGACCAGACCCTCCGGAGCCGCGGCGTCAGCGGCAACTACGATGCTGGAGTCCGGCCCGCGCAGCATGTTCTTGAGCAGCGAGGCCAGAGTGGCCAGAGTCGCGGGCGTCTTGTCGAGATAAATCTGACTGTCCTTGGTGACCGTGAGCGTGACTGAGTCCTTGCGATCCATGGCGGCGGCTTCGCCGCGGGGCAAGTTGACCGGCAGGGAGTTGAGCGCCTGCATCGAGAGCGACGCGAGCATGAAGCTTGCCAGCAAAAAGAACATCACGTCGATCATCGGGATGATCTCGATGCGGCCGCGTCGGTGCGGTCTGCTTCTATGCAGCTTCATGGCTCCGGTCCCCGCCGCTATGTTCCTGGTCGAGCCGGATATGCGCTACCAGCTTAGAGCCCAGTCTTTCCATCGTATCCAGCGCATGGGCCCGAACGCGCTCGAAAAAGTTGAAGGCAAAAAGCGCAATCACCGCGATGAACAAACCCAGCGCGGTGGCGATAAGCGCCTCGGCCACGCCGGCCGTGACTTTGCTGGGCGCGACAACGCCGGCCTCGCCTATCACCTTGAACGCCTGCATCATGCCGGTAATCGTGCCGAGAAGCCCCAGGAGCGGAGCGCCGGTGACCACCGTTTCCAGAACCCAGAGGCCGCGGCTCAGCGCCTTTTCGATCCGTCCCGCCTCGTCGTCGGCTCGCGATTCCGTCCACCACACCGGACGCGTACGATTTTCGACGATCACTCCCAGAAAACGACCGAATGCGTTGCTTGGCCCTAACGCCTTGATCTGCTCCTCGACGGTGCTCCAGCTGAAATCCCACGCTTCCGCTGCTTCGCGCAGGCCATTCGGCAGGCGCAGGCAGCGAAAGTAAACGACCGCGCGGTCCAGGATGACGGTCATCGCCAACACACCGACCGCAAGCAGCGGATAGACCATGAGTCCACCCAAGCGGAGCGCTTGCCAAGCCTCTCGTAGCTCTTCCATTGTCGAACCTCTTGTCTGCTAAAAGCTCAAACGTGTAAGCGCCCCGAGGCCTTCGTCAGCCTAGATGACTTACGTTTCGCTGCCCAAACCAAGCTGTTCCACCAGACCGCGCCGCCAATCATTCAAGCGTGCCGCGCTTGGTTACGAGCGCGCCAGTCCTCACAGCGACCGGCGCTTATCGCCGGCGCGGCAAGCCGCGCTACCAACCCGGAGCGCTTTTTGTCGCGGCCAGCCAGAAAATTCTATAATTTACCCCGCCACGTTTAGAATGCTACCTGGGCCGCGACTAATATCAAAAATCGGTATCACTTAAAAAGGCCTAGCATCGCTCAGTTTAGCCAACGCACACGCACGCGCCTACCCTGGGTAGCGGCAGGCCCGACGCGCCCGATCAGCTCGCTTCGATCTCGCG
The DNA here is from genome assembly GCA_021801125.1 of Deltaproteobacteria bacterium. Taxonomy (GTDB): domain Bacteria; phylum Desulfobacterota; class Binatia; order Binatales; family Binataceae; genus JAJYYI01. The sequence goes on from JAJYYI010000126.1 coordinate 22,678, forward strand.
AGCGAGACGGGCGCCTTCTCGGCGCTTGAACGCCGCGGCGATCTTGAGCCGTTCCAGGTGTTGGTCGATGGTCTTGCCGCCCTGCTTTACCTTGTGCGTGGCGAAGAACTCCATAACCTCCGCTTCGCGATCGACTAGGGCGACGATTCCTTCGCACATGCGCGGAAGAGCGCTCTCCGGATATTTCTCGGTCATGGCATTCCAATGGCGCTTGATGAAGTCCCAGGCTTCCTCGCAACAGGCGCGGTTGACCAGCAGCGAATGCATCAGGTAGGGAGCGTTCTGCGTGCGCACCTCGTCATTGACCGTCATTTCCATCGTGCGGCGCAACAGCTCGGGGCGTTGGAAGTCGGCGAGCGCAAAGAGGTAGCGCTGTTCGTCCTGCGGCGTGCGCGCGGTTTGGAAGTTTTTCCTGAATTCGTCATACCGGGCCTCGTCGCCCGAATAGGCGACCACCGATATGAGCGCCGGTACCAGGTCCGGGTCGACCGAATTCGGGGCGCGCCGATAGCGTTGATAAAGCTCGGTGGCGCGACTTATCACCTCGCGGTCGTCGCCGAGCGTGCCTAGCGTATCGACCAGTGCGCCGCGTAGTTGGCTTATGAGCCGGTCTTCGTTTGCGGCCGGCGTCCAACCCAGGCGGGCCAAAGCCGGGCTGGCGAGTGCGCGCGTCTTGGCGGCCAGCGCCTGGCGAGCGGCCGCTGGTGCCACCATATCGAGGTAATTAAGCGGTCCCAGCAACGCGCGCCATACGTTGATGTCGGTTTCGTCGCGAAAAACGCGGGCCGCCATCTTGAAGAAATCGCGAAGCGGAGTGAGTCCGGCTACCACCGCCGCCCAGGTGTCGCCAACCAACATGAAGCGCTCGACCGCGTCGAATTCGTCGAGTGCGCCGGTCAGCGCGTCCAGCATCGACGCGGAGTAGCGCACGCGGTAGAAGCCATGAGCGCCGTGGTTAAGCAGCGCCCATTGCGCGGGAGCGGGCAGCTCTAGCCGAGCTTGCTCGGCGTCCATCAGCAGCCGCTGCGTACTGACGCCCCGGTCGGTGCGTGCCTTGACCATCAGCGGCACGTGCCAGCGTGCGCCAGCCTCCGCGTCGAGGGCGGGCAGGTAGAGAAATCGACGTTGCTTCAAGAGCAGCGCGCGGCGGTCGGGCGTTTGTTCGACCTCCAGGATTGGCAAACCCGGTTGGAAAATCCACGAGTCCATCAGTTTGCGCACCGGCTGGCCCGAGGCTTCTTCCAGGGCGTCCCACAGATCGGAGGTCTCGGCATTAGCGAACTCATGACGGCGCAGGTAGAGCCTGATTCCCTCGCGAAAATGTTCAGGCCCCAGATACTGCTCGAGCATCCGCAGCACCGCGGCACCTTTCTCGTAGGTCAGCACGTCAAACATGGCGCGAGCGTCATCCGGGCTTTTCACCTCGAATTCGATCGGCCTGGTATTATTCAGGCCGTCGATCGCCATTGCCGCGGCGCGCGAAGCGCTGAAGCTGTCCCACCGGCGCCAATTAGGCTTCCATGCATCGACCGCAACCATCTCCATAAACGTGGCAAACGCTTCGTTAAGCCACAGGCCGTTCCACCACCGCATCGTGACGAGGTCGCCGAACCACATGTGCGCGTTCTCGTGCGACACGACGTCGGCCACGCGTTCGAGCTCAGCTCGCGACGCCTGTTTTTCATCGACCAGCAGCGCGGTCTCCCTGAAAGTGATCGCTCCCAGGTTCTCCATCGCGCCCGAGGCAAAGTCGGGAATCGCGATTAGGTCGAGCTTGTCGCCTGGATAGGGACGCTGATAATAATCCGCGAAAAACTTAAGCGAAAAAGCGCCAACCTCTCGCGCCCAGTTCGCAAGCCTGGCTTTCCCAGGCGTGAAGACGACCCTTAGCGGCGTACCATCAACGTCAACCGCTTCGCCGACCTCAAGTTCGCCGACGATGAAGGCGAGCAGGTATGTCGACATTTTGATCGTGTCTTTGAAGACCACCGCTTTGCGGCCGCCGCCCACGCGTTGTTCGCTTTCCGTCGCGGTATTCGAGATCGCGCTCAAATGTTCATCGACGACCAGCGTCACCTTGAACACCGCCTTGATCGCCGGTTCGTCCCAACACGGAAAAGCCCGCCGTGCGTCGGTCGCCTCGAACTGCGTCGCCGCGAGCATATGCATCCGTCCCTGCTCGTCGCGGTACTGACTGCGGTAAAATCCATGCAGCTTGTCGTTGAGCGTGCCGCAGAAGGAAATCTTAAGCAGCCATCGCCCCGGCTCCAGGGTACGGTCGAATATCAGGTGTGCCCGTTCGCTCTGCTCATCCAGGCGCGCACGTCCCTGAAAAGTCTTGCCCGCGGCCTCGACGCTCACCTTATCGATCTCGAGTTCGAGCGCGTTCAGGACGATTTCCGTAACCGGCTCGCGAACCGTAATTGCCACGCTCTGCTCGCCGACGAAGGTAAAGGTGGTGAGGTTGGGCTCAAGGCGAATATCGTAGCGTTCGGGAACGACGGTAGTCGGCAGCTGATAGGGATTTTCGTCAACGAATCTTTGGTTCATCGCAACTCCGTCTAGGCTTAACTTGAAATCACCGCCGGTAGGCCACGTGGCGCGGTCGATCGTCTCGATGCTTACGCGCCGCTATTAATATTAATCTAGGCTTGCGCGCCGCGGGCTGGCAAACGGGTGTTGCCCGAGGTCGCGGTGCTGGCCGAAGGCCCGACCGACCCTAAGGAAACATGGAAACCGCGTTTTGCCGCGGTCCGGGTTTGTTAGGCGAACCTCGGTCGCTTGGCTTTGGCGACAGCAGAGGCTCACCCGCCGTCGCTCCACGTGGCGGTCTTAAGGCTCGAAAGGCAGCGCTCTTGCGCACTTACCGGGCTCCGCCATTCGGCGAAGTGAAAGTGCCGCGCGCCAACCCGGCATAGGTGGTCAGATGTACTTCCCCTACGCTTAGCGTCTCCTTGAGTCGCGCGCTGGTCAGCAACTCGACCTCCCGCTGCGCCGCGGGCGGCGGCGGCACGCGTCCTACGTCGAGCGCTGGATGGAAGTAAAGCTCGGTCACGCCCGCACGAAGGCGCGGAATCAACCCGAGCAGGTAAGATTCGTTAAGTTGGCCGCTTTGATGGAGCCCGAAGACCCAGTCGTTGGTTTTGATTCCTTTACCCGTCATCAGGCGGCGCATGCGCGCGGACAGCGCCCGAAAGATAATCGCTTCGACCAGCTTGCGGCCGATGGAGGAACGCGACAGCCGCAGGGTGACGGAAAGCGGCTCGCGGGTGAGCCTGATACAGGGGACCTTGAATTCGACCGCCAAGCCGATCAGGATTTCAGAGAGCACTGGATGAGCGTGAAAGTTGAGATGACCGTCGATGTGGTTGAGATAACCCACCAGTCGCAGGTGGGTCTCGACTTGCGCCCGGCACTCATCACGCAAGGCCGAGATTATCCGGCGGTCAAAAAAATAACGTAACCCGGCGAGCACCGGATTCTCCGCAAACGCGCGGTTGGCATCTACCAACCCAGCGATCCGTTGCGCGCTCAGCACGCTATGGCCACGGCACACCACCACATGCAAGCCCACGTCAAGCTGGGGATTGTCGCGCGCGATCTCGACCGCCTCGGTGCACGCCGCTCCAGCCACCATCAGACTGGCGCTGTTAAGCACGCCGTCTTGATGCGC
>JAJYYI010000096.1 GCA_021801125.1 Deltaproteobacteria bacterium
GAAGGCGCATCATATGACCGTCACCGCAATCAAGCGGCGTGAAGCCGTCAAATGGCGCCTGGACGCGCAAGGCGCCTTGGGTGAGGTCGCACGCCAACCCGGCGCTGGAAGCACCGCCGGACCGCGTTCATCGATCATTCAAGGCGCGGTTTCCGAGTCGCTGGCTATTGAAGAGCCACTGGAAATTCGCCTCGGCGGCCGTCGCTTCACGCTCACGATGCGGACGCCGGGGCACGATGAGGAACTGGCCGCAGGCTTTCTTTTCGCTGAAGGATTCGTAAACGCCCCGAGCGAAATCGGGGAGATTCGCAGACTAAAGGACAACCGTGGTCGACTCGAACCAAACGCGCTTGACGTAGTGCTGAACGTGCCGGCGGCGCACCTGCGCGAACGGTTGCGACGCAACTTCACGATCTCCTCGAGCTGCGGAATCTGCGGCAAGACCAGTATCGAATCCGTCCAGCGACGCATCCCTCCGCTGCGCGACCGGATACGAGTCAACCCGGCCACGCTGCTCAAAATGTCGGAGCGTATGCGACCGGCGCAGGAGGTTTTCGCCGCGACCGGGGGGCTTCACGCCGCGGCGCTATTCGTTCCCGACGGCCCAGGCCGGCAGGGAGGCGCGACCGATCCGACGCTGGTTGACGAGATAAAACTTGAAGTATTGCGCGAGGATGTGGGGCGTCACAACGCGGTCGATAAGGTAATCGGTCATGCGCTTTTGAACGGTCTCACACCCCTGACGACATCTGTGATGATGGTGAGCGGGCGACTGAGCTTCGAAATCGTTCAGAAGGCCGCGGCGGCTGGAATTCCAGTTCTTGCCGCAGTTTCCGCGCCTTCGTCGCTGGCTGTGGAGCTGGGCGAGGAAGTTGGTATCACGCTGGTCGGCTTCTTGCGCGAGCGGGGCTTCAACATTTACACGCGCGCTGAACGAATAGCCGTCTGACTTGTGCGAGTTCGCGCTAAACCATGTACACTCCGTTTGGGCCGGCGCGACCGGCCGCAGTATTTCGGCACGGAGGTGCCTCAAGGTAAAGTTTAACGGCTAACCGATGCGGTTTCCGATGGGGCCTGGTAGCTCAAATCCAATTGTTAGTACGCGGAAGGAAGACCAATCTTATACGTTACCAGGATGGTGCCACAGGTGATACTTCAAGTTGGTCAAGGTCAGCGGTTCTGTAACTCTCCACACCAAAGACGGAAAAATTGTCGATACCGATTGGCGGCAGCATATCGGTCCTGACAATCTCCCATACCCAGCCCTAAGAGCTATCTAAAAGAAGGACCGCTACCATGTATCAATCTTTCACTCTTTAGCGGGGACAGAGGCGTGGGAACCGAGCGGCTTTCTCAGGTGCCGCGCGCTGCGGGCCGAAGCTTAACGCGCAACAGCGCACGGCCGGATTGATTGATACTTCACGTGCGTCTTGTAGGCTAGGGCGCTAAGGTGGCCGCGATGATTCGGCTGCATTACGCGAATCGGTTAGAGAACTTAATCGAACCCCTGGCTATTAGCGTCGCTGAGCAGCAAATCTCACGTCCCCTCGAAACAGTCGTCATCGTCGTGTCGGACTGCCTCGTACCGAGCCCGTTCGGCGACCAACTCGAATCCCGTTCCGCCCTGGAGCAGTATGTACGGTTTAAGCTCGCGGAACGACTGAACGTCGCGGCAAACCTGGCTTTTCCTTCGTTGCGCACTTATCTGGCAACGATTCTGGAACAGACGCAGGCCGACCTGTTCGTGCTGGATGAGCGAGACCTGCAACTTGCGGTCTTTGAATGCTTGCGCTCGCCGGCTTTCAGAAACGACCCCGAATTATCGTTGCTCGGCGGCACCACGGCGGACACGTCCGCGGCAGACGAGCGAACGACGGAGAGGAGAATTTTCGAGTCGGCCGCCAAGCTTGGACACTTGATGTACGAATACGCGTTCAGGCGGCGCTGGATGCTGCGCAAATGGCGGGCGGGAGCGCTCGTCACCGGGGAGGTGTATCGAGAGCTTGAGCGATCTCAGCGCCGACTTTTTCTTTCCTTATTCGAGGCCGACGGTTTGTTACGCCCTCAGTGGGCTGCGCAGCGAAATAGAAGATGCATGCTTTTGCCCGACGCGCTCGAAGCCTTTAGCGTCAAAGGCGGATTGCCTCCCGTACTCCATTTTTTTGGCGTGACGGACGCGGATCCGATCGTCACGCGCGCCCTGGCGGTTTTGAGTGGAAGTACCGAGCTTCACGTCTACGCCCTCAATCCGTGCCGCGAATTCTGGGAGAACATGACAGGGCGACGAGCCGCCGACCCGAGAACGCAGGGAACAGGGCCTCTCGCAAGTCAGCAAACGGACGAGGCCGACGCGGAAAGTTTAGCCATGATGGATTCCGCACACCCTGAAGCCGAGAGCGATTGCGCCGCACTCCGGCTATGGGGGCGGTCAGGACGAGAACTGACTCGCGGGCTCAACGAGCTTGCGGACTATGATTTTGACTCGCACTTCAGCGCGGGGCGCGACAACAGCCAGGCAACGTTGCTGGGTGCGCTTCAGGACGCGATTCTAAACGGCGAGCCCGAGCCTCGCGCGGCGCCCGAAGGCCATGGGTCCGGCGATCTCGCAACGATTCGCTTCTTGGCATGTCCCGGGCCGCGACGCGAGGTCGAAGCGGTCGTCGAGGCGATTTGGTCTCTCGTCCAAGAGAATGAAGCCTCGCGAAGCTCACCGCCGCTGAGGCTCCATGAAATCGCGCTGATTTTTCCCGACGCCCAGCGTGATCTTTACCTGCCCCACATCGAAAGCGTTGCACAACAGCGCGGTAAGCTTCCGCTCAACGTTCTAAGCCGTCCCCTGGCAAGTGAAAGCAGCGTGGCCGAAGCTATCGAGCTTTTCTTGGATCTCCCATTGAGCCGCTTCACGCGCGAAGAGGTAACGCGCGTGCTGACGCATCCGGCGATTGCCGGATTCAACGCAGATAGCGATAGCCGGCAATGGCGGCAATGGTGCGAAGAACTGGGGATCGTGTTTGGAGCTGACGCTCGTGATTTGGTCGGTACGTACATACCAAAAGACGCACATCACTGGGACCAGGCGCTCAGGCGCTTGGCGCTCGGCGTTTTCATGGTGGGCGAACGCGGGGGTAGGGCTGAACTATTCCAATCCAAAGATGGATGCGCCTATCTGCCGTTCGAGGTTGACCGGGACGAGAGCGAAAGCGTGACCCGATTGATTTGTCTGGCCCGCGGCCTGCTCGCCAGCGCGTTGGAATTAAAGCGTGCGCGACTTGTTCTCAACGACTGGGCGGATGCTCTGATAGCCATGGTGAGGGCATACGTCCAGACCAGCGACAGCGCGGACGAACGAATCCTTGACTGCTATCTGCGCGCTTTCGAAGCGCTCGCGCCAAGGTTGGTGACCACCGAACCAGTGGGCTACGAGGTCGTGCGCCGACTTGTGGCGCGCCGAATCGCCCAAATAGAGGCCGGTCACGGCCAGCTTTCTTACACCGGCGTGGTCGTAGGGCCGCTCTCGCGACTGCATGCGCTGCCTTTCAAGGCGACTTTCCTTCTCGGGCTCGGCGCGGCCGCGTTTCCCGAGCGGGAAAGGTCCGACTGGCGCGACCTTCGCGCTGAGAAACAGCTGGCAGGAGAGCTGACCTTTGTCGACCGGCAGCGCTACTGGTTTTTGCAAACGCTGCTGGCGGCGCACGACCGCTTCTCGGTCTCCTACGGTTCAGTTGATCCGCAAACCGGAGACCCGCTCGACCCGTCAGCCGTGGTCTATGAGCTTCAATCGATTCTGCGCGGTTACGTTGGTCCGTCCGGGCTTGAGCGCATGACCGCCTCTCAACCTGTGAGTCGCTATGACCTAGCGCAGTTTAAAGATCTGCGTGGGGCAGCAATCCCCGACCGAGAGAGTAACGCGAATTCCTTCGCCAGGACCGCGGGCGACACGTTTGAACCGATCAGCTCAGATATAGAAGCGCGACAAGCGGCCCGGCTAAGCGCGCTTCGCGAGGACCTGGAGCATCGCTACCCAGACGCCGTCCCGCCGGAAGGCGAGGATGTTTTGCGCCTTCTTTGTGAAAGAGAGCGAACAAGGCTAGCTAAGCAGCTCCGCCTTCCGGAAACTTGGCGCTCCCAAACCGCACCGCGCGAACAGGCCGCGGATATTCTGCTGTCCTTAACGGCCCTTCGCCGTTTCCTCGAATGCCCCATACAAGGGACTGCCCAGTATACCCTCGCGATGCCTGACGACGATCCGACCGAGATCGACGAGGATGAGCCGTTATCGCAACCTAGGTGGCAACAAGTGGGCCTGCTGCGCAACGTGTTTTGGCAAGCGCGAGGAGACCGCGAAAAACTCTTACGAGCTTACGAAGCGGCCTTTCGCCTGGAACAGGCCCGCGGAAGGGCGCCTTTTGGGCAATTTGCCGACGCTCAGCGGCAAGCCGATATCGCAGTGTTGGAAGGGTGGCTACAGCTCGCGAAGGAGGCAGGTCTGAGCGATCTCGCCAAGTGGAAGACCGTGCAGATTGGGCCGGCCGATGAGTTTGCGCAGGCTGCGGACCTTTCTCTACCAGTGCTCCGCCTCGCCATGGCGAAGCAGGTAGCCGACGGCGCGGCCTCTAGTCAGTCTGACGCCTTGCAGGCGCACCGGTCAGTGAGTCTTCACGCCCGGCTTTCGCAATTGTCGCCGACCCTCGGATGCGCCCTACAACTTGTCGCGCGGGATAGTGCCGCGCCGCGAGACCTTCTCGGGCCGTCTCTCGCGGCGATCGCGCTCAGGGCTGCGGGAGTCCTAAACGGTGACTCCTTCGAGATGGTAGTTCTCGCGGCCAACAACGACGGCAAGCGAACGGTCACCCGAAAAGTGCTGACGCTTCTCACAGAGCAACGGGCGTTGGATTATCTGAGGACCCTCGCGCAAGAGCTACTCGGCGGGCGCAGCGTTTGTTTCTTCCCCATAGAAGCCGCCGCCGCCATCCTGGCAAAACCCTCTTCCGACGACGAATCGAATCGAAACTCTCCGCTCGATATCGTACGCAAACTGCGCGACGACAAGCATCAACGTATTAGTTCCGACTTCGGTCCGTTGCGAAACCCCAGGCGGTTTCCCGCACCACGGTCGAACGACGAGGTAAGAGAAATTATCGAAAGGCGGTTCGGTTTACTCCGCCAGCTTTTCTCTTAGGACACACGTGGGCGCAGCCGAAAACTCGCAAAAGAGGCCAAGCGTCTTGTTCGACCTGCCGCACGACGCGCACGCCGTGCTCGAAGCCAACGCGGGCACCGGCAAAACCCAGGTCATGGCGCAGATCTTCGTTGACCTTCTGGTTTCCACCTCATGTCGGTTGGAGCAGATTCTCGCGGTGACCTTCACGGAACGCGCGACCGTCGAGCTTCGTCGGCGGGTCCGGCGAGCGCTCGAGGAGACCAGGATCAGGAACAAAACGCCTAATTCTCGAACGGACAAGATCGAGGCGGCGCTGCTCTCGTTCGGCTCCGCGTCAATCTGCACGATCCATTCATTCTGCCATCAGCTACTGGTCGAGTTCTCGCCCGATTTCGCCGCTGGCCAGAGTTTCGAGGTTATCGACAGCCGACAGGCTTTCCATCGAGCTTTTCGTTCCTTCCTGCGCGAATACCCCACGGCCAAAGGACACGTCGGTCTCGTGCTCGAGCAATGGCTTAAGCGGCACACTATCGATGACCTCGAAGCGCTCCTGTTCACGGCGCACGATCTTCGCTACCTGGAAGCCGGAGCGGTCGAGAATCATTGCGCCTCACTGACCGCCATGATGGAACTGGCAAATCTGCAAGCGGTCAGAGATGATTACGCCACAGCGGCGCTCGCGTCAGAGGCGCGGCGCGCCGCGCTCAAGGCCCTCGACCTACTCGCACAGCTTATCGAAGAGAATCGCGGCGACCTCGACGGGTTTGCGCAGAACCTCGCATCCTTCGACTTTTCGCCACTGTTAAAACCTCGGCGAGTCTCAGCGGACGGCAAAAAACGATTCCCGGAAGGCTTCTCACCGGAGGGCAAAGTCTTCCTGTCGGTCGCCAAAAGAGCGCACGCCGCCATCCAGATCGAGCCCAGAGCTATAGACGCTTTTTTGCCCCAGGTCACCGAGCGCCTTGAGAGCCAGAAGCTTCAGCAAGGGCTTTTGGACTACGACGATATGCTGCGGCGAACATGGCGCCTGCTCAACGAACCGAATGCTGAACAGATTCTCCCGATCCTACGCGCTCGCCTGCGCTACGGCTTAATCGACGAGTTTCAGGATACCGACGACCTTCAATGGAAGATCCTCCGGCGCCTCTTTGTCGAGAGCAAAGGCGGCAATCAGCTCTACCTGATCGGTGACCCGAAGCAGGCGATTTACGCGTTCAGGGGCGCAGATGTCTTCACGTACCTCGCGGCTGTGGACGATTTGATCGCAGGCGGAGCGCCGCGCTTGTCGCTCAACGAGAATTTTCGCTCGACGCCGACGATGGTCGAGGCGCTTAATGCGATCCTGGATCAGCAAGCGACCGATCCTCTGTTCACCGGCGAGATTACATACCGAACGCCGTCGAGGTCGGCGCGACCTGACTTTCGGGTGGTTAGCCAAGACGGAAAACCGCTCGAGCCCATCACTTTGATGCGTTACGCGCCCGCGGACCTTGATGACGCCACGGCGGCTAACGCCCGACGAGCCCTCGGCCGGCGCTTTGCCGAAAATCTAAGACGCCTTCTGTTCGACCAGCGTTACCAAATGAAAATCGTGCAAAAAGACGGCGTCTGGGAAACCGTGGGCCCTGATGACGTCATGATTTTGACACGCTCGGAAGATGAGGGCATCGAAGCGGGCTCGTATCTTCGCGAAGTCGGCGTCCCTTTCAGTTTCTACAAGCTCGAAGGGCTTTTCCAAAGCGATGAGGCGTGGGAGATTCTTGACCTGCTCAAAGCGATCGAGCAGCCAAGCCTCCGCGCGCGCCGAATCAAAGCGTATCTCACACCGTTCTTCGGCCTCGAGTTGAACGAACTCGCCCCAAGCGGCGCAGAGCCGGAGCAGGCCTACGAGATGCTCCTGGAATGGAACGCGCTCGCCGAACAGGAACGGCTGTCGGAACTGTTCGACCAAGTGCTTCATCAAAGCGGGCTTGTCGCCCGCCAGCTCTTGCTCCACGGAAGTCGCCGCAGGCTGTCCAATTACGAGCATATCTTCGAAACCTTGCTCGAACATGCTCACGCCAAGCGACAAGAGCTAAGCGACCTGATCATCCTGCTCCAGGGTTACATCGCGGGCGGCGCTGCTTCACTCCAGCGTGAGCAGAATTTTCTGCGGCCGGAAAGCGCAGGCCCTGCCGTGCGCATCCTCACGGTCCATAAGAGCAAAGGCCTGGAGGCAAAGGTGGTCGTACTGTTCGGAGGCCTATATTCCCCAATCCGCAACACTTTAATCGCTCGCTACCACGACGAAGGCCATCAGTCCCATCTCGCGGTCGGCAAGGAGGCCAAAGACATCGTCAAAGACGTCCTTAGAAAGGAGGCCGCCGAAGAAGATCAGCGCCTGTTGTATGTGGCGATTACGCGCGCGGCCGCGAAGCTTTTTCTGCCGTTTTTCCCGGACGGCGCGCTCAAAAAACCATTGTCCGGCTACTATGCAGCGCTTAATCGACGCCTCAACGCGATGGCTTCCGCCGCCGAACTTCGCGAGGATCTTTTCGCGGTGGAAGACGTCAACGACGGAGAAGCTTCGCGCCCGCCGGAACGCGCAGCCGCGCAGCCGCGAAGCGCCGTGATGGCAACGACCACCGGTAAGACGCGCGGGCCCTCCCGCAAGGAAGGCGCACAGCCCGCGCCTGAGAGGTCAACCTCCCAGATGCGCGCTGGTGCGACGACCGGCGCGGACCCAGCCGGCGGAGAAGTCATTGAAGGCGAGCACGACCCGTCGGCGCAACCTTCGCGATGGTTCCCGCCTGAGAAGCTGCTCAATGAGGATGACTACCGTGATGCGGCGCTCAACAGATTGCTTAACCTCAAGGCGCGTCACGCGCCACTGGTGCTGCGCTCGTATACGTCGCTCCAGCGCCATCTAGAAGCCGACACGCGGTCGCCTGCGTTCGACTCGGGCCAAGAAGCCGCCCGCCGAGGCGACGCTCGCGATGGCGCACTCGAGCTCGAGGGCAGCCGCGAAGCTGGAATCTTTCTTCACGAGGCTATCGAAGAGTTGGACCTTCGCTCGCTCGCCGAACCGTCTGACTTCGATTCCTGGAAAAACCGCGCCGACGTACGTGGAACTTTTGAGCGCGCGATGCGCCGGCGGCGCGGACTTGATGAAGCTTCGATAGAATCCGCGATGGAACTGGTCCATCGAGCGCTGCACTGGTCATTCAGGTGCGACGGCGGGCGAAGCTCAAGCGACTTGTACTCGCTTGCCGCGATGCGCGAAATGGAGTTTCTCTATCCGATTGCTCGGCGCGTCGCAGGCTCATCTCCATCCGGAACCGGTGCGAGCGAGCAGTCAACTCAACCACTCTATTTCAGAGGCTTCATCGACCTTGTCTTCGAGCATCAGGGACTTACCTACCTGGCCGACTGGAAGAGCGACGTTCTCCCATCGTACGAACCCGCCGCCCTCAAGACGCACGTCGAGCGCAATTATCAGTTGCAGATGAAGATCTACCTGCTCGCGATTACACGCCTGTTGCGGATCGGCAGCGCCGCCGACTACGAAAAGCGTTTCGGAGGGCTGCTCTATCTCTTTCTGCGCGGTCTTTCCGGCACGTCCAACGACTCCGCGAAAGGTGTCTATTTTTGTCGTCCGGCCTGGGAAGAGTTAGAGCGCTACGAGAGCGAGTTATCGTCGGTCGAATGAGCTCTGATACAAAATCGCAAGCCGAACGCGAGCGTCGCCCCAAGATTATCGTTGGCGCGCCGGCGGCGTGGCGATGGCTGCAAAGTCAAAACGACGGCGCGCGCCAAGAGACGGCTCCGTCGGTAGCCGCCGCGGATGCGTTTGTGAGCTGTCTCCTCGAGCTTCAAGAGCGCGCGGTCGCGTTCAATCTATCGCCCGAGGCGGTTCATCTGGCCAGCGAGATCGCCGCGCTGGAGCCGGGCCTTAACGTAAAGCAGCGCCTTGCGCTGATCGTTCTGGGCGTGATTTCGCTCGCCGCGCTCAATCAAGGAAGCTCACGGTTTCCCATAGACGCAAGCGCAGGCGGACAGGCGCTGCGGCCTATCGCCGCCGCGCTGTGCGGCAAGAAGTTCATCGCTGCGGGACTGGCGGATATCTCCGGCGAGATCGAATCGCTGCTTGAGTCGCGCAAAGATCTAAGCGTAATCGGTCGCGACCCGCTGGCGTATACGCCCCTGCTTTATTTAAAGCCGTACATCTATCATCAGCGCGTCTACCACGCCGAGTTGTCGCTGGCCGAGCGCTTTTCCGCAATCTTGTCCGGAGGCGTTTTGACCGTCAGCGAACCCAGGCTTGAAGCTGTGCTACAAGACGTGCTGCGACGCCCGACGATAGGGCAGGGCGGTGCACTGGCGCTGTCCGAGGAGCAGAAGGCCGCGGTCTCGGCGGTTGCGACCCACCGCGTGACGATAATTTCGGGCGGCCCCGGAACCGGCAAGACCTCGATCGTCGCGACGATGCTGCGGATGCTTGCTCGAATCGGCGTCAACGCCGAAAAAATCGCACTCGCGGCACCGACGGGAAAAGCCGCCTATCGAATGGGGGAGGCGCTCGACCGGCTGCTCGGGACGGTTGCGGAACCGGACGAACACGACATCTCGCTTCGGCTCGCGCGGCCGAAGCCGCAGACGCTCCATCGGCTACTCGCATACTCCCCCAGCCGCGGGCGCTTCCGCTATCATCACAACAATCCTCTGCCGGCGTCCGTGGTGGTTGTTGACGAAGTGTCGATGGTCGATCTCGACCTGATGAGAGGTCTTGCTGACGCGATTTCGGACAACGCTCGGTTGGTGCTTATCGGAGACGAAGAGCAACTGCCCTCGGTGGCGGCCGGAGCGGTGTTTCGCGACTTGATTCAGGTTGGGATGCATCTAGAAGGTCGCGACCAGGGCTCTGTCGATACATGGGGTAAATCGCCGATTCCGCTGGCCAGCGTCAAGCTGAGGCGCAACTATCGAGTGGACCAAGAGAAAGCAGCCGGGCAGGCCGTTGCGGCCTTTGCACAGGCGATCAATGCCGGCATGCCGGTCGATAACGCCGAGCAATCCGGGACAAACGCAAAGATTCGCCTTGCGAGGCGCGCCTCGCCCGCCGAGCTCGCCTACCGTGGCGTAGAATTGCTGCGCCTTGGCGCGTCGGACCTCGATTCCTTTCTCGACCGATGGTACGAGGACCAGGTCCTGGGAGACGCTCAAGTCCGATCATTAGCTCGTAACATCTACCGCCTGACTGAGTCCGACGCGCTGGGTTCTGCGGAAGCTGACCGCCTGAGACCGCTATTCACTCATTTGCAGAGTTCCCGAATCCTCTGCGCGACACGGGTTTTCTCAAACGGCTCCGAGCGCGTCAACGCGATACTCCACGCGCGTGCCGCAGGCCATGCCGGCAGACCGCCCGAACAGATGAGTTGGTTACCCGGCGAACCGATCATGGCGCTGCACAATGACTACACGCGCGGCCTTTTCAATGGCGACCAGGGACTAGTGTTGCAGGTGCGACGCGCGCCGACCCACAGACCTTTCCTGGCGGCGGTGTTCCAGTACGGCGACATTCTCAAGGCCTTTCCCCTGGAAACGCTCCGCACCGCCGTCGAGCTTTGCTATGCGATGACGGTGCACAAGGCACAGGGTTCGGAATTCGACCACGTCGCGCTTATCCTGCCCGACGACGACCTGCCGCTCCTGACGCGGGAGCTGCTTTATACCGCGCTCACCCGTGCTCGCAGCTCAGTTGTACTGGTCGGCGAAGAGGAACTTATACGTACCGCGGCGCGCCGCAAGATAGAGCGATTCTCCGGTCTAGCGGACCATCTCGTAGGCATGATGAAAAAGGGGCAAGGCAAGACCAGCACTTGATCATCGTCTCGACCGCAAACTGAGGCTGAGCCATGTCATACGCCTAATGGCGCTGGTTCGCAAGGGTGAAAATGACGGTTGGCGCCGCGCGAGCAGCCGCTCAGCTTACCGCTCGCTCACGGCGTGCGGCTATAAGCCGGCGCAATAACTTGTACAGGGGCCAGCCGACAAGAATAGCGACAAGCCCATAGACTGTCACCCAGGCGCTCGCCTGCGGTTGACCGGCGAAAAGCAGCGCCACCCAGGCAAAGAACCACGTCCAGACAACGTGATGCAACTTTAAGCCCGGCTCGGTGGCCACGCCGTGCGCGCTATGGATCCCGCTGTGGTAACCGGCGGTGGAAGTGTAGTAGAACCCCGTGCCAGGGATTCCGACAGTTTTTCGGACGCCGCGACTACTAAGCGTAACGTGGAAACCCGCGGCGCCTAACGTCAACGACGGACCGGACTTGGAGAGGTTGACCCTAACGCCTGGGAAGATCTCCTTGCGCCGGTAAAAGTGAAAGCTCCCCATTGCTTCCAGAGAGTCTCATACCGGCAAGCAGCCGAATCGACTGGCAAACACTCAGAAGTGACGCACGCCGGCTGGCGTTTGCTTCACCCTATCGCGCTTCGCGCTATCTACTCTCGATGGGTTGCCAAGAGGCCCTCTTTAGTCTGTGTGGGGGCGCCGGTCTCTTCGTTTGGGTCCTGGCTCGCTTTGACCGACGCGGCCAGCAAACCTCTCGCCTGAGCGTCTCCTTGAGGCACCACTTGGTTTTCCATCACGGCGCCACCGTTCGCCCCACCTCGCGCGCCCGCGAGCAAACCCTGTCGGGACGGCGCGACCTGACCAGCACCCGATGCCGCCGGCTGGCCCACATACCCCGCCAAAAGACCAGTGCGCTCCGCCTGAGCCAGTTGCTGCAACTTCTGCGGCTCGGAAACAGACGCCCTTAGGCCATTCTCAGCGCCCGCCACCACGCTGGCGACACGCTGACCCGGGACCAAATCGCAGTCATATGTCTGCAGCGCGTGCGCCTGTCCATTCATACAGGCAACAATCGCCACTGCACCTGCTGCGCTCCACGCCGTACCGATCCAAAGCCGTCCTTTCATCTTCAAACTCCGCGCGTTTGTGCCAGTTTTCCCGCCGCGCTTTGCTGCTTGGGCTGCGTCATTAATACTCAGCGTAAAGCATGTCACGCTCAAATGCAAAGGTATCCCGCGGCCGCTCATGCCCCAAGTTTCGTTGGCTGCTATCGCGGGCGCTGCCTCGCGCCGGGGTCCAATCTACACACTCACGCAGCCTTTGGCGCACCTGCGCTCCCTACAGCGTGAACGTGGCAAAGGCTCCGGATTATCTCTTGAAGCGTTGCTTGAGGGCGTCAAAGCCACCCTGGAAGACGCCGTTGCCGATCGTCTCGATCATCTCCTTGGGCTGGGGTGAGTCGAACTCCGCTTTCCATTCCGCGAACGTCCGATTGCCGTCAGTTATCGGCTTTAGACTGAGCGTCGCCACATAATTCTCGACCGGCAAAGGCGACGAAATGATGGTGTAAGTGCAGGAATACTCCACGTCAGAGAGGGCAAGCAGCCGTTCGCGGATGTTCCCACCTTCTTTGAGGTTAAAATTGCGCACGCACCCCACGGCGTCCGATGGTAGGCCGCCTTCGATACGGCTGTCACTGAACGCCGGCAACCAATTCGGCAGTCCATTGAAATCGCGGATAACGGCCCACACCTTGTCGACCGGCGCGTCGATGACCGAGGTCACGTAAATCTTAGCCATCTTTCCCCCCTTCTCAAGTGTTTGCGCCGCGCCCTTTTGCCAGGGCCTTGGCGCAGGCGCCAAGAACAGCGGCGCTTCGAGCTTAAAAATGACTTTGGTCGAACTTCCCGTTGCGGTCAAGGCACGAAGTTCAGGCAACCATCATGTGGCCGTCGCCGATGCACATGCCGCCGCTAATCGAGCACACGCTTTGTGGCTGGCGCCTCGGCCCGCCGCTCAGACGGAACCCCAGAACTCAATCATACGCTTGCGCTCCGCGGCGTCCGGCAAGCGTCGATCTCCGGCGCGCAAATTATCCGCCAGATGCGCTGGGTTGGCCGTTGCTGGAATCACGCAAGTCACGGCCGGGTTCGCAATAATATATTTCAAGAAGAATTGCGCCCAACTGGCGCATCCAAAATCCGCCGCCCACGCCGGCAGCGCAACGCCGCGGGCGCGAGAAAACAGCCCCCCACCGCCGAAGGGGCGGTTAACGATAACAGCAACGCGACGCTCGGCCGCGAGCGGCAACAATCGTTTCTCGGCATCGCGCTCTTCGATTGAATAAGCCAGTTGCACGAAATCAACCTGTTCCCGTTCGATAACGTCCGCGAGCGCGGGCAGCGCCGCCGCGGTGTAGTGCGTGATCCCGATATATCTGATCTGCCCCGCGTCCTTCATTCGGCGCAACGTCGCCAGGTGGACTCGCCAATCCAGCAAATTATGAATCTGCATCAGATCGATCGTGCCCGCTTTCAGCAACTCAGCCGAGCGCCGCATCTGCTCGATTCCAGCCTGCTGTCCGCGCGTCCAAACCTTGGTCGCGACGAACGCGCTGCCCCTCGTTTGAAGCTGCTGCAGCAAGTCCCCGACTACGCCTTCCGCGCGGCCGTACATGGGCGAGCTGTCGATAACCTTCCCGCCGGCGGCAAACAGTATCCGCAGGACCTCGGCAAGCCGCCCTCTAGTCGCCGGCTCCCCGCCGACATCGAATGTCTGCCAGGTTCCCAGTCCGATCGCCGGCAGTTTTTCTCCGGTTACGGGGATCGTCCGCGTTATCATCGGCGTCCTCTGTAGCCTCTCGACACTATCGGTGGATCCGCCGCCGAACTCCTCTGGCACGCGTCACACCACGCCGCGCGCGCGCAATTCGGCAATCGCCGCTTTGTCGTAACCCAAAGAGGCGAGTATCTCGTCCGTATGCTCGCCCCTTTCGGGGGTCGGCGCGCGCAGCGCCCACGACGTCCGGCTGAGGGTCACCGCTTGACCGACGAGTTCCTGGCGCCCGCGGCGCGGGCTATCTATCGGGCGCGCGATACCGATATGGTGCACCTGCGGGTCCGCAAATACCTGATCGATACGGTAGATTGGACCACACGGCACCCCGGCGCGGTTAAGCAGGTCTATCCACTCGGCGGCTGTTTTGGTTCGCGTGATCTCCTCGATCGCGGCGTTAAGCGGCCCGCGATTCTGCGAGCGGGCTTTTTCCGTCCGGTACGAAGGATCCGCGGCGAGATGCTCCGCGCCCAGCGCGCGGCATAGGCGCGCAAAAATTTCGTTGCCTGAGGCAGCTATATTGATATGCCCATCCGCGGTAGCGAACACGCCCGT
The DNA here is from genome assembly GCA_021801125.1 of Deltaproteobacteria bacterium. Taxonomy (GTDB): domain Bacteria; phylum Desulfobacterota; class Binatia; order Binatales; family Binataceae; genus JAJYYI01. The sequence goes on from JAJYYI010000096.1 coordinate 14,385, forward strand.
CGGGATCGAGGTGGGATGATGGTTGCCGGCCTGGCTCGGTATCTCCTTGCCAATCAACCAGCGCGCCGCCTGGAAATCGAGCATCGCAATCTGCGCGGCGAGCAGCGAGGTCTGCACCCATTGCCCCTGACCCGATTCCTCGCGTTCGAGAAGCGCGATCAGGATGCCCATGGCGCAGAAAATGCCCGCGCTGAGATCGGCGATGGGAATTCCCGCGCGCACCGGACCCTGACCCGGCAGACCCGTAACCGACATCAGCCCGCCCATCCCCTGAGCGACCTGGTCAAAACCGGGCCGGTCGCGGTAAGGACCGTCCTGGCCAAAGCCCGAGATGCTGGCGTAGACCAGCCGCTGATTAATCGCGCGCATCCTCTCGTAGTCAATCCCGAGGCGGTATTTCACGTCCGGCCTGTAGTTCTCCACGAGCACGTCGGCGCGCTCGACCAGCCGTTTAAGAACGTTCACGCCCTCAGGGTCTTTGAGGTTGAGCGTGAGGCTCTTTTTGTTTCGGTGCAGGTTCTGGAAATCCGGCGTATCGCGAGAGCCGGTGTCCAGGTCCACGCCGGTGGTTTCGACCTTTATAACCTCAGCGCCCCAGTCGGCCAACTGGCGCACCGCGGTAGGTCCCGCGCGAGCGCGGGTTAGGTCTATCACCCGAAAACGAGAAAGCGGTAGCGCGTCCATAGCGTCTTCATCATAGTCCGACGCCTAAGGGCTGGCGAACAATCAAGCCGACAAGTTGCCCCGTGCGGTTGAGGTTTTCCGTCCTCACTCCTACCTAGCCTTGCGGCAAAATTTTTATTTCCTTTTTGACGCTGGGTTGTCGTATAGGACGCCCAGCCAGCGGTGATGGCTGCTGTGACTCGCCGGTACCATGCCGGCACGGAGAGGGACTTCGTGGGAGCAAAGAAAAGCGCGCGGATCCCGAGCGACGCGCAGGCCTGGGAGAGGACGTCTCACGGTCTGCGCGTCGTGAAGCGGCAAAAAGGACCAATGCAGCGCTGCTGACAGGGGCCGGGTCTTGGCGGCAGCGACGAACACGCTCTGAACAATACTGCTTTCGGGGGTGTTTGCGCCAGGCCGAGCGCGCCGTATATCCGCCAAACAGGAGCAAGTTGAGCTACACGAGTTCCGCGCACCAAGCACGCGCAGCGCGGAACATCGCGTCGGTGCAGCGTTGTACGCGGCGCGCCGGGCGCTCCTCATTGTCTTGCTCATGACGGCGATTCGCACGGACACGGCGCCTAGACCGGCGCTCGAAGAGCGTGACCGCGACCGTCCGACCTCTCGCACAGCAGCGAAACCTGGTCCCGAAAAGGCTCTTTCGAGGGCCGGGCCTGTGCTCGGCCCATTTCGCGACCAGCATAGAATATGGGTAGGTCGTCTCGTAGAGAATCCTTCCGAAAAACCTCCGCAACTAGAGTCGACTGACGCTGTAGCCTACGGCGCAGGCGTCGCACAATCGCCGCCCGTACCGTCGGTGACGCTAACGTTTGCCCCTTTGGCGACGACGTCTTCCTCGCCTGACCCCGAGCAAGAGCTGAACATAGGTCCAAGCGGTGTCATGGAACGCGACCCGCAGTACCCCGCACCGCTGCTGAAAAAGCTGTCCGGTCTTTACGCTTCGGCCAGAGCGCGCGGAGGCTCGGCAACAGAAATCGACGCCGGCGAGAGCGCGTTTTCCTCCGACGTAGGTCTGAGTTACGCCGCGCGCCTCGCCCGCGGACTGCCCACGGCCGCACCGGTCGGCGGTTTGCTCTACCAGGGCGCGGCAGCGAATGTAGCCGACACCGAGCGTGCCAGCAGCGCCACCGCGAGCCTGTTATACCATCTCACCGAGTCCAATATCGCTCGGTTAAGTCTCTTTTTCGCCGACTACGGCACCGCGATAACCCAGTACGGACTCAAAGCGCCGCACCTGGGAAACGGCGCCACCGCGCTAATCGGCGACGGACGGTCGGTGCTCAACCTGCTTTACGCCGGCCGGCTGGAAGACACCTGGACGATCAGCGAGCGGCTAAGCGTCAGCGCCGGCGTGCGTGTGGACTGGATGAGCGGGTTCGCACAGGGTTTTTACCTAAGTCCGACTATAAGCGCGGTGTATCGGCTGTTTCCCAGCGCAGCATTGCGTATCAGCTTCGCGCGCTTTTCCGAACTCGCTGGCGCCGCGAGCGAAACGGGGGCCGTGCAATCCTCCGCCCTTCAGCAGACCAAGTCTTCGCTTGAGACCACCGCAATCGACCAACAGCGGGGAAATGACTACTGGCGCGCCGGCGTGGAGTATCGCCTACGACCCGGCCTGTCGCTTTCACAAACTAGCTACTTCCGTCTCGGCCGCCATTACCTGGACGACGACGCCGGCGGCTTTACGTTGGTGGACGTACCCTCACAACACGCGACCGCCGCCAGCGCGTGGGGAGTCGCAAGCGCAATGCGCTGGGGATGGCTTGGCGCAGGGGCGTGGATGACGCGCGATCAGGACAGTGGCACCCGCGTCGACCGGTTCGACTTTACGCCGATCGAGCTTGCCGGCACGGCCGACGGCTTCATCCTGCCCCACGCTCCGATCGCCAGCGGCGCAGGCGGCGTGACCTACCGATGGGGCGGGTTCCTTACCGCCGCGCAAGGCGCCCTCAACGTCGGTTTCGCCAGTGGCCTAACCGCCACGGCCGGCCCTCTCGACGCACGCCAAGTTAGCCTTGGTAGCGCGCATGACTTCCTCATGCCGCTCTTGGGTTGGTTGCGCAATGACTTAGTGCTGACGCAGATTCTCGACTCCTCGACCCTCAGTCGGCCACTGCTCGGCAGCGAAATCTTTCGCGCCGCGTTCGGTCGCCGCTTCACTCTATTCGACGAGGTAAGCTTCGCGCTCCCCTGGCTTTAACGCGCCGGCCGCACAATCGCCTACGGCAAGCTCGTCATTGGAAAACGCGGGCCGTTCACAAAAATAAGCGTAGCCGGCGGGCGGAAAGGCGTCGCAGGCCAGCCTCTCGACCTTGGACTATCATTGACTCGATCTCAATCGGTATGCCTTAGCATATGCGCCCTGATTGGATCGCGGGTTCTCGAAGTTCGCCGGCTATTTCGTTTCGACTGCGGCCAACGCGCTCGGAGCGGGCCGCGAGAACGCCCGCAAGGAAGATCGCAATCGAGCCGAGAAAAAAGACATGCAGGTGGCGAATCGGAACCGAGAAGTGTGCGACGGCGATGGCGGCGAGAGCGCCCGCAAAAATCGCCGCAGGCGGGCCGTACACGCTTTCGTCCGTGAGCAAAGCGCGGAGGAGACCAAAGCCAAGCGGCAGCGTGAAAATCAAGTAATGAGCCCAGGAGATCGGCGAAATCAGAATCGACACCATGACCCACACGCCGAAACATAGATCACCCCAGTCAGCGCCTTTTCTCGCGCACCCCCGACACGTTTCAAACGCAATTCCCACAAGGAGGAAGTCGACAACCGCGGTGACGAGGACCCAAACCGAAGCCATCCGCGCGCCAAGCGGACCGCCGTTAAGCCAGTCCAGCAATGCTCGCGCTTGAGCCATTACGGCTATCGACCTGTCGCTGGTCTTAACGAGCCAGGCGTCCTCACTGACCCACTGCGACTTGAGCACTCCGAAACGCGCAAACCAGACCCAGTTATCCAGGCCCGAAAGCAGAACTATCACCACGAGAAAGCCACCGGTGTACAGCACGACTCTCCAGCTGCGGCGGCAGAAAAAGTATCCAAGAAGCGCGGCAGGGAATACCTTGAACGCCGCGGCCAACGCGAGCATCAGTGCGGCTATCAGCGGGCGTTCGCGCCGATCGCATGCCCACGCCACCACAATCAGTAGCAGCAGCAGAAAGGTGGGCTCGCTCTCGTAGAGCGCGCTATGACCCTCGGGAAACAGCAGCGTCGTCCCTAACGCGAGGAGGTAGGGCGCTTTGCTGGTTGGAGCAAAAATTTCCCTTACCAACAGGACGACCGCCGCGGCGAGGCTGCCGATCAGAATCGTCTGCCACAACCAATAGGCCGCTTTCACAGGCAACAGGGTAAGGGGCTCGAACGCAACCAGAAACGGCGGAGGATAATTGCAGCCCGCGCGACGCTCGATTCCCAAAGGCCGCGTGGCCGCGGAGCTCTCGGGGTTCCATGGCTTCCCGCCAAGGCGCAGCTCGGCGGCCCAGCTATAGTAATCGGCCATGGCGACTTCCCGGTAGCGCATCCTGTTGCGAAAGCAACTAAGCGCGAGCACCAGGCAGCCAACTATCAGCACGCCCGCGCAGATATAGGGAAATAGTTGCCTGTGAGAGAGCGCCTGGAGCCCGGCTTTTATCGCCATCGGAAGAATAGGGGACGGCTGTTAAATCGGCTTCAGGAGTGGAGTTACGTCGTGATTCAACCGGCCCGCCGCTTAGAATCTTCGCAGCGTCTGGCCGCCCTGTCAGGTCCAGGCGCGAGCCCGAACGCTAAAGACACCCAAGTAGGCACAGCGAGGGTGGGGCAGCGTTCAGATCAGCGCGGCCCTGGTGACCTCGGATTTGATTATTCTTACCTGATAGCACTCTGCCCGCTTGCTGTTCCGTATGGCAAACCAAACTACCGATCGCTGCGAGACATGGTAACAAAGGTACTGGATCTAGCGGAACATTCGCGCGTCGAACTCAAATGGGACAGGATCGGCGAATCTCACTTTTCGAAAGTCGGGATGCGCTGGGTTCAAGAGCAGATTCCAATCGCCGCGAACCGCGGCCGACGGCACCAACAGCGCGACCGTGCGTCCGGCCCGAACCCATTCGTCCCCGTGACGGCGCAGGGAGTCATCCCGCTGCTTAAACCAGTTCCCAGGCAGCGGGCGCAAGTCGAGCCGTGCTATCTGAACTTTGTCGGACACCTCGCCTTCTATCGAGACGAAATCCGCGGGCTGGAGATTGGGCTCCAGATTGACGAAGGTCTCCATCGCGGCAAGCGCGAGGGAGGTCGACGCGTATACGACGCGCACCCCGCGGCTGTTCCATCGGCCGCCATACAACCGCGCCCCATCGCCGGTCGCCGCCTCAGCCGCGTAACGACGCCGGCAGATTCGCCAGAACCGCATTAGCTGTATACGCCATATGCGATACGGCCCAAGACGTCTTCGACTTCGCGCGCACCGACATCCGTGCTCAGCAGATCCATCGGCGGTGCGCCGCCGAGCGCCCGATTCGGCGCCCGCAGCCACTGCACGGCCTTGTCTCCGTCGCCGATCATCTCAACCGCCGCGGCGTACACTCGGGCCAGGCGGACGGTGCGATCCGACTCGGCCGCAGTGAGCCGCGCGCCCTGGCTTAGGCGACGGGTCATGGTGCGTTGCGGGATGCTGAGCACCCGGGAGAGAATCTGGTTGCTGCAGGCGAGCTTCTTAGCAAGCGGCATTATCGAGCGCGCCGGTAGCCCCTTGCGCACAAGTTCGGCCAGATCGTCGGGCTTCCTGACGGCTTTGCCGAGCACCTTGCGCCCGCCCAGGACCTCTGCAATCGCCGCGGTTTCCATACTGGCCTCCTGGCTACATATGCTACGCCATTTGGCGGGTCACCGCAAAGCGCACGCCGCTTTGACTCGCACGAACGATTCCGTCTCGCCCGGTTCCTTTGGAGGGTTCGGGCCTCACTCTGACCCGATGATCAGCAGATGGCGCTTGTGTACGGCGAGGAAACAGGCAACCGTCAACGGGCGTGGCCGACCGCATGCAACCGAGCAAGTCCGCCGACCTCGTCCTCCCCAACATCCTGCGCCTGAGCGGCCGCAACTCTGCGATGGAATTGAGCATGGAAGCCGAACAGCTCAGAGCAGGCGTGCAACGGGCGGAAATCATCCAAACAACCATGCCGCCCTTGGGTTTGAGCGGGAACTATGGCAAACTGCGGATGCGCTGCCGAGAACGTAGAAGCGACCGAATACAAGCACGCTGTTCTCGGTCTGAATCTTTTGCCAATGCATCTCGGACCCTCTTGGCGGACAGCGCGCTATGGCGGAGGGGGAGCGTACGCAAGGAGCCGATCCCGAGGACCCCGACGAGTACCAAGCCAAAAGCATCTTCTGGATCTCACGATACACGCGCTGGTCGCGCCCAAAGCTGGTGGGCCACCGCCACGTCGCCACCATCCAAGGGTACGACAAACGGCGGCGGAAGGCGCGAGAGAGGACCTCTCTCGATGCTCCGGCCCGATTGCGCAAACACCATCGTATCAGTGCGAGAGATTGCGCCCGCACTGGCAACCGGTATCTGGCCGCTGGCGTTGCTCGCCCTGATGTTGTCGGGCGCCGGATGCGTAACGTACCACGGCGCGCCGGTAGAAAGCACGCAGGCACCGCAGCAACTCGCGGCCCTTCTTACCGCTGCCGGTTTTAAACAGGTCCCCGCCGACACTTCGCAGAAAATGGATATCCTGCGCAAGCTTCCCTCCCATGAGATTCACCACTACCCGACCAAAGACGGCATGGTGTTCTGGTATTCCGATCCGGAGGGCTGCCGATGCGTCTACGAGGGCGACCAGAAGGCCTACCAGCAGTTCGAGCTGCTAAAGCTTCAGCAACAGGAGCTTCAAGAATATGAGCAGACGGCGATGCAGCAGCAGGGGACCATGCTATACAGTTTCAATCCACTCTGGTTCGGCATGCCGGTCTTCCTGCCTTTGCCCTACGTGGTCGGCGTCCCGGCCAGAGGCCAAGGCCCGACCCATCCGACAGGCGAACGAGCCGCACCGCCGGCGCCGGTCCACATCGAGCCGCCGCTCATGCGCTGACGCTGCACATCGCGCTGCCCTCTGAGCCGAAAGGCGCCCACCCGCGCAACGCCCATCGCGCGGGCCTGTCGTCCTCCTAACAACCCAAAGAGCCGCCTGCAGCGCTCTCCATGGCAAGATTAACCCCGCTACGAGGTGGCCCTGGAGCCACGTGATGGGGTTGCAACCCGCGATTTTTTGGCCCATTCGATGGTTCGCCGGATTTGTTTAGCTGCATTTTCGAGCGGCTCGCGGGTGCGGCGAACCCGCGCTAAGAGTTCCGCTCCTTCCATTAAAGCGAGGGTCTGTTCGGCAAGCTCCGCGGCCAGCGGCTTGGAAAATCCCTCCCGCAACAAACGCGCGCTGAGTAGCTCCTGCCACTCAGCGAAAATCTCGCAACTGACCCGTCGTAGAGATTCCGAAATGGTGCTCATTTCAAGCGCCGTCGGGGCAACCGGACAGCCTCCACTCCAAGCCGATACCTCCAGGGCATCCGCCCAAGCGAGCGCGCAGCTCGCGAGCGCCGCCGCGGCATCCGGTCCTGTCTCGAGAGCCGCGGCCATTCTGCGCGATACCGCGTCAGCGCCGAATCTTAGCGCCTCGGCCGCCAATTGCTCCTTGCCGTTTGGAAAGTGAAAGTAGACCGATCCCATTGGCGCACGACCTTCCTTGGCGATCGCGGAGATGGTCGTGGCGCTGTATCCGTGCCGCCGAAACAAGCGGTCAGCCGCTGCCAAAAGACGAATCCGGCTGCCAAGTTGGTCAGGCGGGGTCTTTTCGGGTGACATTTTAGATACCTCGAACTATATTGAGCGCTCTATATAGAACATTCAGCGCCGGCCGTGCGCCTCACCACTCGAGCCGGGCGGCTCGAACAAGCGCGAGGAGCGATAGACCCTTCAAACCGTATGCTACTGGCGCGTAAGATGAGGCGTGGGGCATCCGTTTCGCAGCTCCTCGCGGCGCATTCGATTCATAGAAATCTGAGAGGCGGTGCCAGGTTGGTTCGTGAAATAGCGGGGGAGTAACGACCATCCTAACCGCAAAACGACTTTCCACAACGCGTTGATGCCGAGTTGATGCTAGCGCCAAAAGAACTCGCTCGCGACTGGTTTACCTCGAACGTTCCCAACGACCTTGATCGCGGGGGCTCCGGCATTCCTCATCAGGGCCTGCTGAGAAACCGGCTTCTGATCGAGGAGGGGGGCGCCGCGCGTAAGGCTGAAGATTGGGGCAAAGTGCTCGTGACCGCGGTCTCATCTGCTCGGCGAACAAGGCGGGCGCCTCGACCTCCAGCGCATCGGTTTTGGCCAACTTCCCGTCGGCGCGGGCAAAGCCGCTCTGACGTATCCACGGCCTCAGCCCACCGCGACCCGGGCGCTAATCGTCTCGCAACGCCCAGGGGCGCATTCATGTTGGAATGTCGCTGGCAAGAGACGCCGCCGCTTAAACGAGAAATGCGTTTGCCCAACTGGCCCCGCGATTTGATATCGTACTGCCTTGATTCCAGCTTTGGAGGAGGGAAGCAGGAGCCAAGCCGGGTCAACCCCAGGGAAAAGCGGTAAAAGCTCTTGAGTGCTTAAGGCGCGTCCGGTCGTTTTCCGAGCCTGGGCTAAAGCGGGCTCGAGCTTTTCTACGCGGCTTCCGCCGCGTACGCGATTGGAATGCCCGCAACGGGCCTCACGCCGATAGCCACCGGTTGGCTGCGTTCTGAAAAATCTGTCCGGAGGATTAGCCTCATGAGCTTGCCACGGAGGTTAGGCGCGGAATTCGTAGGAACTTTCTGGCTCGTTCTTGGCGGATGCGGCACGGCAGTGTTGGCCGCAAGGTTTCCTCACCTGGGCGTAGGCTTCATTGGGGTCGCCCTCGCCTTTGGGCTGAGCCTTTTAACGATGGCCTACGCAATCGGCCATATTAGCGGATGCCACATCAATCCGGCTGTCACGGTCGGCCTCGCCGCGGGTAGCCGCTTCCCGGCGCGCGAAGTGATTCCGTACATCGTGGCGCAAGTATTGGGCGCCATCCTGGCCTCGGCGGTCTTGTACCTGATCGCGAGCGGCGCACCCGGCTTCAGCCTCTCCGCGGGCTTTGCCGCCAATCGCTACGGAGCGCATTCGCCAGGGGGCTACGCGCTGCCCTCATGCATTATTTGCGAGGTCACGATGACCTTCCTCTTCCTGTTCATAATCATGGGTGCGACGGACAAGCGCGTCCCAGCCGGATTTGCTCCAATCCCGATCGGCCTGGTTTTGACACTCATCCATCTGATCAGCATCCCGGTCACCAACACGTCGGTGAATCCCGCGCGCAGCACCGCGCCTGCGCTTTTCGTGGGCGGGTGGGCGCTCGAGCAGCTCTGGTTGTTCTGGCTGGCGCCCATAGCGGGTGGTGCTCTCGGCGGGCTTCTCTACCGTTGGCTGACGTCTGAGGCCGAAGGGTACGCAGCGGCAAGCGCCGGTGTACCTGTCCGCGAGTAAGCGCAGCATTGCCCTGAAGCATCTCGCGAACGCGGGATATTCGCCGGTGAGGCCCCCTTCTCGCCGCTCGGCGGTTTTGTTGTTATGGAGGTTTAATGATTTTGCTCGCTGCTCTACGCACGACGTGCGCCCTGCACCGGTCCGGCCACTTGCAGGCGCTAAGTTCTTTAAGTTGCGCAAAGCAAATCGAAGTCGAGAAAAGGCATCTGCGAGCAGCAGGGCGTCGAATAGGGCTCCCTGTCCCCGAACTCTGACCAGCCTATGCCCGTTATGACGCCCGCACCCTGGATTGACCTAAGATGTCATCCGTCGACGCACTCCGACACGGTGCGCGCCATTCAGGCGTTCGTACGCCGACCGGCAAGCGTTGACCTTCAGGTCACCTTCCGCGTGGACGGAGATACTCGGCGCATTCGGATTCCCTCGCCGGGCGTACCGCGCATCGGCGCGCAACTCTGGCGCCACACCTGCTTCGAAGCCTTCATCGCGGTGGAAGGACAATCGGCGTACCACGAGTTCAACTTCGCCCCGTCGAGAGAGTGGGCCGCCTACGCCTTCCACGGCTATCGCAGCGGCGGTTTTACTGTGCCCGAAATGATCCGTCCTGACATCGCCGTGCGCTCTACCGGCGATCGGTTTGAGCTCGACGCTCTTCTCCGGCTGGATAGCCTTTCCGCGATTCACGCGCGCGCTGCCCTGCGTATCGGACTCTCGGCGGTCGTGGAGGCAAGCGACGGGCTCTCATACTGGGCGATTTGCCATCCGGGTGACAAACCGGATTTTCATAACGCCGACGGGTTCGCCCTGCTGCTTGAGCCGCCGGCCTCCCAATGGTAGGTCTCGAACGTCGCAAAGTTCAGCATCGACCGATGAAGCACGCACAACCACGAGGTCTCAGCCGGCAGCGTGTGAAGCGGCTTTTATCGGAAAGAAAATGTGAGCGTCACGTCGGCGGCCGAATCGACGCTCTCTCCGCCCATTTCCTTGGATATTCCTACAAAGCGAATCCGCTGATCGGATCCGCCGACACCGTGGAAGCGTTCACGGCTTCCTTTGACGGTTTCGACTGTGTCACCTACGTCGAGACGGTCGTCGCGCTCGCCTGCGCCACCGACGCCGATGACTTCAGCGAACGACTGCGCAAGATTCGCTATGAACATGGACATATTCAATGGGACCGCCGAAATCATTACATGACGGCGTGGATTCGCAACAATATACGCGCAGGGATAATCAAGCCGGTTCCGATGCCGGCTGTTCCGAGAGTCAGCAGAGAGCGCCTTCTGAACGTGATCTCCGGACTTGCTCCAAAGCAGATTCGCCTAGAATGCGTACCAAAGATGGCCGTGCCGCGGCTCGAACCATATTTGCAAAGCGGTGACCTGATTTTTTTCGTTTCAACGCGCAGGAATTTGGATGTGTTTCATGCTGGAATCATCGTGCGCAACAACGACGTGACCCTCTTACGTCACGCGTCGCGCACACATGGCTTGGTCGTGGAGCAGGAATTGAAGAGGTTTCTCAAGGAAAACCGGATGGTCGGCGTGATTGTCGTGCGTCCACAAGATTTGAGGCCAAGCATTTCAGACAAGAAGTAAAGGCATGCGTTTAACGATGAAATTAATTAGCTCTTCACGGAAGAGAGAAGGTTCGAAGCGGCGGGGTGGTATGTGAAGATCGTTTATCCAAAGGACTATTCATCGGCGAGTATTCAGGAACTGCTCGACGCCGCCGATTCCGACGTCATCTTTATCGGCGATCCACGCGTTAATGTCGCGCCCGGACCGCGCATGTTCGAGCGAATGGCTGCGGTCATTCGCGAAGCCGAGGCTGGATGGGTTTATGCCGATGCGGCGGGCCATGCTCGTATCGATTATCAACCCGGGAGCATCCGCGACGCTTTCGACTTCGGCCCGATAGTCGGCGTATCCGCTAAAGCCGCGCGTCAAGCAGGACTCGACGGCGGCTGGAGATGGGGAGGGCTCTACGACCTGCGCTTGAGGATCTCGGAGAAACATTCCATCGTGCGGATTCCCGAACCGCTGTACAGCGCGTCGATTATCGACGCGCGGCTGACGGGTCAGAAGCAGTTCGATTATGTGGATCCGCGCAATCGTGATTACCAAATCGAAATGGAACGCATCGCGACGGCGCACCTTAAAAGAATCGGCGCCTGGTTGCGCCCGGACTTCGAGGAAGTTCCGCCGGCAGCGGAAAGATTTCCGGTGAAGGCCAGCGTCGTCATACCGGTTCGGAATCGCGAGCGGACGATTCTAGACGCCGTCCAAAGCGCTCTCGCCCAGCGCGCGGAGTTTGAATTTAACGTGATCGTCGTCGATAACCATTCGACGGATCGGACCACGGAGATCCTACGTGGTATCGGCGACCCGCGTCTTAAGCACGTCGTTCCCGAGCGAACGGACCTTGGGATCGGCGGATGCTGGAACGAGGCGATTTATTCCGTGTACTGCGGACAATACGCCGTCCAACTTGATTCGGACGATTTGTACATTAACGACGGCGTCCTGCGCCGGATTGTTGCAGAGCTTGAGGCCGGACCCTATGCGATGGTCATAGGCTCCTACATGATGGTCGAT
>JAJYYI010000070.1 GCA_021801125.1 Deltaproteobacteria bacterium
GGCCGCCGACCGTCCCGGAGGGGACCGCGCGCCTTAGGCTGACCTCTACTGCGGGTCATGACCGCACGCAGCTTAAGCTCGCCGTAGAAGCATTGGCTCAAGTCGGCAGCGAGTTGAGGCTGATTCGTCCCATATCGAAAACAGCGCAATCGCGATGATCCACGGAAATGGAGTGTCGCCGCGTCCTATTTGGCGCGCGACGCCCGAAAAGCTTTCGTCTCTGGTATTGGTAGAGAGACGGCCTGGGCAGCCAGCCGCTGACCCGTGCTTTCTAGCAAACCGGTCGGAATTGTTGAATCGGGCAGGTGGAGTGAGATGAACGAATCGCGTTACCTGCGCCTGGTGGAAGATGACCATCGCTATTTGTGGCACCCTTTCACTCAGATGCGGGCATGGCTGGACGATCAGCCGATAGTTATCGAGCGCGGCGAGGGCAACTACCTGATCGACGTTAACGGACGTCGATTTCTCGACGGCGTATCCTCGCTTTGGTGCAACGTCCATGGCCATCGAAAGGCCGAACTCGATCAGGCCCTGATCGATCAAGCGGGCCGAATAGCACACTCCACGATGCTGGGGCTGTCGAACGTGCCCGCGATTGAGCTGGGGCAGGAGTTGGTTTCGGTCGCTCCCGCTGGACTAAAGCGCGTTTTCTACTCCGACTCCGGCGCGGAGGCTGTGGAAGTGGCGCTCCGAATGGCCGTTCAATATTGGCAGCAGACTGGAGCACGGCGCCGCAAGCTTTTCCTCGCGCTGACGGAGTCCTATCACGGTGACACCGTGGGAGCCGCGAGCCTCGGCTACAGCGAGATGTTTCATCGTTATGTGCGCCCCGTGCTCTTCTCAGCATTGAAGACGGACCCACCCGTGATGTTCCGTCTTTACCGAGGGCTCACTGCTCGTGATGCGTTGGTGGCGGCGCTCGAGGCTGCCAAAGCCGTAATAGAGCGTCATCGTGAAGACCTGGCCGCTCTTGTGATCGAACCTATGGTGCAGGGCGCAGCCGGCATGTGGACCCATCCTGCCGAGTACCTGCGAGAGATGGCGCGGCTGGCCCGCGAGGCAGGCGCGTTAGTGATTTTCGATGAAGTTGCCACTGGCTTCGGCCGCACGGGGAAGATGTTTGCTTGCGAGCACGCGCAAGTGAGCCCCGACCTGTTATGCCTGGGAAAGGGTATCACGGGCGGTTACCTGCCCCTTGCGGCGACGTTGGCCACGGAGCGAATTTTCGACGCGTTCTTGGGTGACATAGCGCAGTTCCGTGCTTTCTATTACGGGCACACTTATACGGGTAATCCCTTGGCCGCGGCCGTGGCGGTGGCAAACCTTAAGCTTTTCCGCGACGAGGCGTTGATCGAACGGCTCGCTCCGCGCATCGCCCTTTTGAGTCAGGCGATCGAAGCAAAAATAGCCGCGCTCCCCCATGTCGCCGACATTCGCCAATGCGGTCTTATGGTAGGTATTGAGCTGATGCGCGACGTTGCGCGTCGCGAACGCTACGACGTCTCGTCGCAGATGGGCGCGAAGGTCGCGCGAGCCGCGCGCAAGGGCGGCGTGCTCATACGTCCGCTCGGCGACGTGGTAGTCCTGATGCCGCCGCTGTCGATAACCGACGCCGAGATCGAGCATCTGGTGGGAGCTGTCGCCGAGGCGATCACAGAAGTGACGCTCCAGCACGATTGAGTCGTTCGCGTTTGCATGAAGCCCGCGGCGCTATTGATATCCGGTACTGACACGGAGGTCGGCAAGACCAAAATTGCGTGCGATCTCGCTCAGGCGTTGACCAAGCGCGGTATCAGGGTCGGCGTAATGAAGCCAGCGGAGACTGGATGCGAGTTTCGCGACGGGCAATATGAGCCTGTGGACGCTTTGGCGCTGCGCGCAGCCAGTGGCTGCCAGACGCCTCTAGAGATTATATGTCCGTACCGCTATCGGGCGCCCTTGGCGCCGGCGGCCGCCGCTGAGATCGAGGGAGCGGCGCCGCCGGATTTGGCTGTGGTCCAGCGATGCTTTGCCGTCCTTGCCGATGATCACGAGATCGTGCTGGTCGAGGGTGCCGGCGGCTTGGCTGTGCCCATTTCGTGGGAGACAAACTACGCCGACTTGGCCGTGCGGCTTGAATTGAGCGTTATGCTGGTAGTCGCCAACCGCTTGGGATGCATCAATTCGGCGGTACTCTCTATCGAGTACGCTGAGCTGCGCGGCGCGCGGGTCTGCGGATATGTTCTAAACGACGCGAGCCCGGCCGTCACGCCTGCTACGGCGACGAACAGCGCTTCCCTGCGCCGTTTATTGCGCGCCGAATGCCTCGGCGAGGTGCATCATGGTCATTCGCTGGCCCAAGCGAGCGTTGACCGAATCGCGGCGCTTTTGCACTGCTGACTTTGTGACTGGGACGAGGTTGAAACTCTGCTCCTTAGTGAGGTAGACGCCATTAACGGCAAGATGCTCTAGTCGTACAATGAGCGTGTACCGGCGGGTGCTCCTTTAGAAGTTTGGGTATGAGGTGTGATGCCGCGACGCTTCGAGTTCCCCTGCGCGGTGCGCCGGTATAGGGCCGCCTCGAAGGACGCTGATTTCGCCGGTCCCATCCTAGCCGCCAATCGGCCAGCGTAGCCTGAATGTCGGATGCTACCTGTGATGCGAGTGACTTGGCGAGAATCGGTGCTTCATCCCAAGATGAGGCGCAAGCCACGATTCCACATCCGGGAGTACCGGGTGCTTTCAATAGGGAGTATGGGCCGATAATGGCAGTAAAAATCGACCTCGACCTCAAAGGCGGCTTCTTGCAAAGCCTGAAGCGTGAGGTACTGTCCGTCCTCGATGAAGAAGAGCGCGCTGTGATCGAAACATCCACTGGCGAGCTAGGCAACAAGCCTGACGCGGTGAAGCTCGGATGGCTGCGGATGCGAACTAAGCAGGATTGGACCAAGCAGCGGTACGTCAAGACCCTGAATCGCGCGATTGAGAAGCTTCGCAAAGCGGCCGAGCAAACAAAGAAGAAAGCCTAGGTAAGTTTTCCTGTACTGCGCGCCCGCGAGCGGTTCCCGGATGCGGCGCTCATCCGCAATTAGGTCGCGCGTGCGCCGCTCTCTCCAAGTTTGTTCCCGGATTGCCACGCGGTGCCAGTCTTCTCGGTTGCCGCCCGCTCCTGCGCGTACCGGCACGCGCATCTCCCTTCTGCACCCGCGCGGATCGGGTTCAACCGCTGCCCTCGGTTTGGCTGATGTCTATTTCTGTATCTTTGCGATTCGGCGTTTGCCGACCTCGAGCAGGCTCTGCTCGCCAGGGGTGAAGCGGTAGTTGGCGTCGGTGATCACTTCACCGTCCACTCTGACGGCACCTTGGGCAATGAGCCGGCGCGCCTCGCTGGTCGACGTCGTGAAGCCAAGCTGCTTGATCAGCTCGCAAATCCAAAGCGCTTGGGCAATCCGGAACGTAGGCACTTCCTGGGGAACCTCGCGGCGCTGAAATTTCGTTTCGAAATACGCTCGCGCCTTCTGCGCCGCGTCTGCCCCGTGATAACGCGTGACGATCTCGGCGGCGAGGCGTTTTTTCGCTTCCATCGGATGAATCGCCCCAGACTTGATCCTCGCGATTTCCTCTGCGGTCGCCGCGGTCAGCAATTCGTAGTACTTCACCATCAAATGGTCGGAAATCGACATCAGTTTGCCGAAAATTTCCTCGGGCTGCTCGATCACGCCGACATAGTTGCGCAGCGATTTTGACATCTTGCGGGTTCCGTCGAGCCCTTCCAGTATCGGCAGCGTCATCACCACCTGCGCGGGCTGGCCGAAGGCTCGTTGGAGTTCGCGTCCGACCAGCATGTTGAATTTCTGGTCAGTGCCGCCGATTTCCACGTCCGCCTTTAGCGCCACCGAATCGTATCCTTGAATCAGAGGATAGAGCAGCTCGTGAAGGAAAAGCGGCCTGCCTTCCTCCAGACGTATCTCGAAGTCGTCTCTTTCAAGCAAGCGGGCCACGCTTATTTGGGCGGCTATCTTGATCAAGTCCTCAGCCCTGATCTTGCTCATCCATTCGCTGTTGAAGCGGATCTCGGTATTGCGCGGTTCAAGGACCTTGAAGACCTGCTTCTGGTAGGTCTCTGCGTTTTCCTTGATCTGCTGCGCCGACAATGAGGGTCGCGTCTCCGAACGGCCCGTCGGGTCGCCGATCATCGCCGTGAAGTCTCCGACGAGGAAAATGACCGTATGGCCCTGGCGTTGAAAGTCGGCAAGCTTCTGAAGCGCGATCGTATGGCCAAGATGGAGGTCAGGCGCCGTGGGGTCCATGCCGAGCTTGATGCGCAAAGGGCGCTGCTCGCGCAGCTTTTCGATTAACTCAGCTTCGGAGATAACCTCCACGGCGTTGCGGCTGAGCGCTTTAAGCTGTTCGTCTATCTTCATCTCTGAGTTCGCGTTTTAATTCGCGCGCCGGTTTCGGATGCTGCGTGGAGAATCCTTCGGAGTCGCTCACTCGTTGCGGATTGCGCCTATTTTTCCAAGGCGGCACCTTCTTAATCGGAACGCTCGGCAATTTTAGGTCCGACGGTTGAAGAGGTTCATCGCGGCAACCACGCCTTGGGCAATGATCATTTCGACGGCCGCACCGGCGCGCTCGATGACGTCTTGCATCCCGGCCAGCTCTGATTCTGACAAGTGATATAGCACGAACTCCACTGGATCCTGACCAGCCATAGGCCTTCCGATCCCCACTCGCACGCGGACGAACTCCGAGCTGGCGAAGGTCTCCTGCAGGGAACGCACGCCTCGATTCCCCGCGTGCCCGCCGCGAGCCAGCACCTGCACGCGTCCTGGTTCCAAGTCGAGATCGTCATGAACGACAATCAGCCGCTCGAGGGGCACCTTGAAGTAGCGAGCCAACGCCGCTGCGCTGCGGCCCGTCTCGTTGTAAAAGGTTTGCGGCTGGACCAATAACACCCGCTGGCCCTCATCCAGCCGAATCTCGACGACGCGCGCTTCAAACTTCGTAGTCCCCGCCCCGCCGCCGTGTTTGGCGGCAAGACGGTCGATTACCATAAAGCCCAGGTTATGGCGCGTCCGGCGATAGCGCTCGCCCGGATTACCCAAGCCGACAACGATCCAGGTTTGCTCCGCCGAATTTATGGAGGCCCGGTCGCGAGCATTATCAGCCGGGTGGGAGCGAAAGCGGTTAAAAAGATTCTTAAGTCCCGCCATTGGCAAACGCGCTACGTCGCGGCGTGCGTACGTCTCGTGGGTGAGTGGGCACAGGCTTTCCGTACGAGGGCGCTAGGCACGCGAAGGGCTCTGATATCGCCATAGTCATAATTGACCCATCAAGTGGAAGCGACACGCTTTGAGCGCGATCTAACAACGGGCAGTCGGAGGATCCGGGCGAAACGTCTACCATTGAACAGAAGCTTTTTGCGAGCCAACGAACGACGCTTCTAGGGAAATCTTGGCGACGGTGGTTGAGCGCGAACCGTTTATTTCGCTCGACGCTGGCTATCACCAACCGCGCGCATATACTGCTTCAGCCCTTTCAACGCCGCGTACAGGGCGTTCATTTCGGCCCGCGTCCCGATCGATATGCGCAACCCGTCACGGAGGCAAGGCGAGTTGAAGTGACGCACGAGGATTCCCTTTCGGCGAAGCGCGCCTGCCAGGGCGCTTAGGTCGCTGCCCGCGATACGCGCGAAAACGAAGTTGGCCCAAGAGGGCAGGACCTCAAAACCGAACCCGGTAAGGACGCGTACGGCGCGTTCCCGCTCGCGCTTGACCCGCATGACGTTGCGCCGCATCCAGGGCATATCCTCCAGCGCTCCGACGCCGGCGGCCAGTGCCAGGCGGCTTACGTTGTACGAGTCCTTGATTTTCGACAGCGTCTCGATCACCGGCGCCGACGCGAAACAAAGGCCGAGCCGCACGCCGGCCAGCGAGAACGACTTGGACAGCGAGCGAAGGATTACCACGTTGTCATGGCGCTTGAGCAGCCGCACGGCGTTCTCATCGGCGAAATCGACGTAGGCTTCGTCGATCGCCAGCAGGCGCGGGCTGAGCCGCCCCGCCAAGCGATCGAGGGCTTCGATAGGCGTAAACGCCCCGCTCGGCGAGTTGGGGTTGCACAGGATAGTGAGCTTGGCGCGAGCGCGCGCCAGCGCCGCAAGCATTCCGTCCGTCCCCAAGGAAAATGGTATGTGCTCAACGCGTGCCTCCTGTATCGTCGCTAGCGTATCGTAGAGCGTATAGCTGGGCGAAGGGTACGCTAGGGTATCACCGTGACCCAGCGTTGCGCGGAAGAGGATCCCGAGAAGTTCATCGCATCCGTTCCCGGCGATGACCCGGTCGCGTGGTACGCCGAAAACCGACGCCGCGCGCTCGATTAGCGCCTGCGGGCGTGGAGGAGGATATAGCCGCAACGCTCCGTTTTTCAGCGCTTCCCGCACTCTGCGCGCCACCGCGGGCGACGGCGGGTAAGGGTTCTCGTTGGTGTTTAGCTTGATGAGGCGCTGCCCGGGCCGTGGCTGCTCCCCAGGCACGTAAGGCGCCATCTTTTCGACCGCAGGACGAAACACAGACAAGTGCTCGATATCCTCCTCTGGAATTAAGGCTTTGGCAAACACCGACCCATTAGAACCGAACGCGCCCACCGAGGCGAATTCGCTTTCTCGTTGTGCGCGCGAACGTTGTCGTCCGGATATGGTAAATGGAAAAGCGTTTGCCGAAGCGGTCTCCGCTTCGGAAGCTACGACTTGACGAATCCATTTGCAATGACGCTTGCTTGTGCAACAAAGCTCTTCTCTATACCTTCGCCGCTGACGGCGCGGGAGGTGTTCTCCGCTCATGCCCTACCGGACTTGTTGCTGGTTGGCCTCGACCCGCTGGTCTCTTGAATCAGCCAGTCCAGATAAGCTTTCGATCCCGCACGCAGCTCGATTGCGACAATTTCCGGAACCTCGTACGGATGAAGTTCCCTGAGACGCCGCTCCAGTGTCGACAAAAGGGAGCTTCGGGTCTTTATCAGCATCAAGCGCTCACTGTCGGTTGTCACCGCACCCCGCCATCGGTACGTAGACCGAATCGGTCCGGTGACGTTGACACAGGCGGCGAGATTCTCTTGCACCAAAGTGGCGGCGATTCGTCGGGCCGTAGCCGAATCGCCGACCGTTGAAAGCACCACCATCGCATTTGCCTTGCTCCGAGCTTGCGCCACGCGAACTTCCCCACGCTGCATGAATCAACGGCTGCCTTCCGGGTTAAGCTTCACCTGCTTGGTTGCGGCCGGCTTGCGTGCCGGGCTTGACCAACTCCCCGACATCGCAGGTTGCTACCGACCAGAGGCCTTTGATTCCCTTCATCCGCCTCCAGCTTCGTGGCAGGCCGGCATGATTCGGCCGCATGATCGTACATTTATACGCGACATGGCTGAGCGGTGGCTAGAAACGAATGACCGCTCGCGGGGCAGTTCGACACCTATCCATGCCGCGCGACGCTATATTAGACGAAACTTTTCGAGGAGCGCGGCGGTTGCCGGACACGGGTGCTGTTGAGCGCCGCGGAATTTTCGACGCTCGTCGTCGCCCTTAGCGTGATCGCTCCGAAGCAGCCGCAGATGGGCCGCCAGCAGCGGCAAATCGTTCGCGTCGTCCACGTCGTACCATATGGGCGCCAACGCGTAGCGGATGGCCTGAGTCGTAAGGCGCTGCAAGGTAAGGGACAGCACGGTTTCGGTGCCCCATTCGATCCCGCTGAAAATCTCCGGCATCGGGCCGCGAACTCCCACAAGATAGTAGCCGCCGTCGAGGCTGGGGCCCAACACCACCGGAAATTTTCTCAGCAGGTCGATTGCGCGCGACAAGCATCGAGAAGGAAGCGTCGGCGTATCGGTGCCGATCAGGATTGCCCCGTTCAGATGGCACGTGTTCAATGTGCGGGCCATTTTTTTCCCGAGATTGCCGCGCCCTTGCGCAATGAATTGGCCTCCGGCGCGGCCGGCGAGGTCGGTGAAATAGGCCCTGCGCCCGGCGCCTGCCACGAGCACGGGGACGCCAAGCGCTGCTGCCTTGGCAACAGCGTCTAGGTTGAAGGCGTGAGCGAGTGCGGCGGCCTTCCGCGGGCCGAGCGCGGGAATCAGGCGCGTCTTGGCCACGCCGCTGACGGGTTCTCGCGCGAAGATGATCAACGTTGGCTCGTACACACGATGTTCCGGTCTCGAGGCGGCAACCCCGCAAGCGAAGCCTGACCGCAACGACTCAGGGGCGCAGCGCACCTAATTGTCAGGCGCGTTTGGTTTTAATTCGGAGTTAACGATGTTCGCGGGCAAGGTAAGAATCTTCTTTAGTATTTTCGTCACCGAGGTGATCGGAGCCGGCAGCACTAATGGGTCGCTGGCCGAACCGCTCGCGCTAACGTAGATCGCCAACAGGCTGTCTTGACCCACAAGCTCGCTACCTACGAACGGCACGTAGCTCAATACGTTGTCGATCATGTTGAAGGGCATCACGCCGACCGTCATGTTAAGCGTGTTGCTCGGGAGATCGACGTAGCCAACCGCAGACATCCGCAACACCGGTCCGTCGAGGATAAGATTTTTGGTGTGGAGTACACCGTCCTTTGCGGTTAGGTTTGCTCGCAGGACGCGAAATGGGATTCCGTCGACAAAGGGATCCGGCAGTCTGCCGCGCAGTAGGCCGCTGACGCTGATCATGCTTAGAACTCGCGCCAGTACTCTTAGCCGGTAGGCGGTGCCGTCGTTGACCCGAAACGCGCCCTTGCCGGTTAGCGTCTGCGCGAAGTCGTCGTTAGTATCGGCTCGAAAATCCGCGGTTGCGTTAAGACGACCCGACAGGGCCGGCTTGGCCTCCGGGCGCACGGCCGTTAGGAACCAGGCGACGTCTACGCCCTGTACGTTTCCTGTGACGTCAAGGATTTCGTCTTCCGAACGCCCTTTGACATTCAGCAGCCCGTGGCCTCCGTACGCTTCCCCAGAAATGTTCGAAATCGTCCAGTTATTGCCACGGCGGTCGAAGTCGAGCGTGACATTGGAAAACGCAAGCCGGTCAATCTGAACATGATCCAATTTGACGTGTCCGAACAGCCTGGTGTCAGGGGAAAAGCGTTTGGGCGGAGGTTTCGGGTGTCCGGGGAAATGGACAAAATTGAGCGCATGCAGGTCCAGGCGCGCAACGGTTATGCCGAACTGAAACACCGGGCGCATCACGTCGGGAATCTTTATCTCGACCCCGGCTTTCTCTCCTTCAAACTCGGCCTGCTCAACTATCATGTCGGCGCTGCGGCCGTGAAGTTTGAGCACGATTGTTTGAGCGTCCACGGGCGAGCGCAATATTCCCAGTTTTACCCAAACCGGGCTGGAGTAGAGTTCGCCGTGCATGGAGAAGTCGCGATCAACACCTGGGGTTCCGAGGATTGAAATGCGCCCGTCGACCAAGCCCGTGGCGGTGGCTTCTTTACGCTTTACTGCCACATCAAACCAGGGTTTCATTTCCACCTGGTGGAGATCGACTACCAGTCTTCGCAGCCTTGGCCGTCGCCCGGCCAGGTTCGCGCTTCCGTCGAGGGACGCGCTCGACGAGCCGTCTGCCACTTCCAACCCCTTAACGGTCAATAGGCCGGGCACGAGAGCGACCGTACCTTCGAGGAGCTTAAGAGAATGGGGCAGTGGACGCACCCAAAGCGAGACGCGTTGCGGACGGAGCTCTACTGCGTAGCTGCTGACGGCAAATTTGGCGCCGGGCCCGGCCGCCCCCTTGACCTTAGCCTCAAGCGAAGCGCTTCCGTCGACGGATTTGAGGTACTGGCGTACGTTACGAACCCTCGGGTCGTTCGATCCGAGAGCCGTTTCGTATAACTCGCGCAACGAGAGACTAGCCTTCAACTGCGCCACGAATTCAGCCTGACCTGACAAGGATGTGATATCGGCCACGATCGTACCGGCGGAAACCGATGAATTGCCGAGCCGTGCCTGAACGTCCGAGACCGTCAGCTGACTTCCTTCTAAAGCCAGACGAGCCTGCGCACCCGTCAGCGCGGGTAGGTTCATCGCGGGCGGAAACGACATTCCGAGCTGACTCAGATTCGCAACAACGTGGAGGTCGTCGATTAAGTCGTCCGCCGTAAGCTTCTGTCCGTCACCGATTTGCGTGCTCAACCGGGCCTGTTCCATCGTCAGCCGTCCTGACTTGACGTAGGCCGCGAGTTGCTCTGCCGCAGGCGGAGGGTTCTTGAGCTGCGCCAGCCACAGCCTGGCGTGGGCCAAGTTTAACTCGAGACCCCCAACTTTAAACGTGAGTTGCGGCGTAAGGGTGGTGATGCCCGTAAGCGCGCCTTCTCCTTGCAGCAGCGGCCCGGAGTTGGTTCTGAGAGAGGCTTGGTCGACCCGCAAACTGTCGTGACTCAACACTACGGCCGCGGTGAGGAAGTAGTCCGCGGGAGCGGTAGGCTGCTTGAGCATCGAACTGCTGAACACCGTCTGAGCTAGATGCAAGCTAAGCGTCGCGGCCGCTTGGCCGTCGTCGGTGAATACGAGCGTGAGCGAGCCTGTCGGGTGGGTCGTTGCCGTCCCGCCGGTCGCCGCGAACTGCGTCGGCGCGTCATACGAGAATCTCAAATCGCCCTCGGCCCAAGTGTGACTAGTGCTCCCGGCGGGGTTGACCTTACCTTGGCCGCTGATAAAAACCCCCGACGCGGCACCAACGGGTACCATCGAGTCGAACTTCATGCGCCATGACGCGCTGGTCGAGATTTCGTGCACAAGTTCGAGATTTGCGTTTCTGACCAACGTTCTGCCGTCAGTCGAAAGGGCGACCGCGTCGTTGGCGTCAAACTCTCGCGTGATCTTGCCGAGTGTCGCGAGTACCCGACCGAGAGTTTCGACGGCTTGCTTTTCCAGCTCGGCGAATTGCGTCGCGTATGGCTTGGACGGTGCAGGCGTCGGAACCTGCGTTACACCTGGACTTGTCGGTGCTGCGCGAGTCCCCTTTTCAGGCAGCGTGCGGCGGTTCCCTGACGTACCCGTATCGCCTTGGACATGGGGAGCCTGCGGTGAGGTCGGTTGCGAGCCCGCGCTCGGTAACGAGGCCTCGCCGTGCGGCGCCACGGCCGTGTCCGACGCAGCCGGAAGTTTCACCCGCGGACCATCGACGACGATCGCCACCAGCGGCAGGCCGCCACTGCGTAGCAGATTCCGGTAGCGATAAAAAACCGTCAACCGCCTGAAGCTTAACAGCTTCCCATTGCGGCTGAGCAATTCTCCGTCGTCAAACTGAATCTTGGGATGGACGCCGAGCTTGAATCTTATGTCGCGGAAGTTGACGTCTAGGCCGGTTACCGACCGCAGTAGAGCCACCGCGACCGGCACGAAGCGGCTGCGACCGTAGTAGTAGGAGCTGACAGCGCCGACAGCGAAGATCACCGCGACGGCGAGGGTTATGGCAAGAATAGTCCGCCGCTTCATCCACCCTCCTTTCCCGCCCTCCGGCACGGAGCATTTTGGATTTACCGGACAAGCCGCTCCCATCGCTATCCAAAGCCTTCGCTTCCCTGCTTGAGATCTTTATTATCGCGTTCGTCCGCTCATTTTACGAGAGTGGGATGACTCATGCGGTGCACAAGCCCATTTCAGCGCTGATGCCGAGATCAGAATGACCGAGGAAGAAGCTCAACCGCAACGCCGCGCCGCGCTTGTGCGGGACGGATGGCCCACCCCGCTCCGAGCATGTGGCGCAACATGAGCAGACACCGCATCTACGCCAGACTGATGCGGCGTCCGACGTAGATGCGACAGACCAGATGCGCGGGGAATTACGCCGCGAACTTACAGGGCTCGCGAGCCCGCGAAATTCAGTTACGACGAAAGCAGCTTGCGCGCCCGAGCCACGACGTGCTCCGCGGTGAAATTAAAGTATTTCATGAGCTCTTGGTATGGCGCAGAGGCGCCGAAGGTGGTCATGCCTACAATCTCGCCGTCCGTGCCTACCCAGCGGTACCACGATTGCGGCGAACCCGCCTCGACCGCAATACGCCGCGCGACCTCCTTCGGCAATACGCTTTGCCGGTATGACTCCGGTTGCGCCTCAAACAGTTCGAAGCTCGGCATGCTGACCACGCGCGCGCCTATCCCCTCGCCCTCTAATTGTTCCTTGGCGGCGAGGGCGAGATGCACTTCGGAACCGGTGGCGAGCAAGATAATTTCGCTCTTGCGCCCTGCGGTCTCGCTGAGCACGTACGCTCCGCGTGCGAGGCCGCTCGCGGGCGCGTTCTTCGTGCGATCGATAGTAGGCAGGCTTTGTCGGCTCAGCGCCAACAGCACCGGGCCCGAACGATGATTGATCGCGACGCGCCAGGCCTCGACCGCTTCATTGGCGTCAGCGGGGCGAATCACGGTCAGCCCAGGGATTGCCCGTAAACTTGCCAGGTGCTCGACCGGCTGATGCGTGGGTCCATCTTCGCCGAGACCGATGGAATCGTGAGTAAAGACGTAGATTACGTGCAGACGCATAATTGCCGCCAGTCGAATCGCCGGACGGCAGTAGTCAGTGAAAACGAGAAAGCTCGCTCCGAACGGGATCAGGCCGCCGAACAATGCGACGCCGTTAAGCGCCGCGCACATCGCATGCTCTCGCACGCCGAAGTGTATGTTTTGCCCCGCGAATTTGCCTCGCGCGAAGTGGCCGCCGTTTTTGATCTCCGTGAGCGTCGACTCGCCCAAGTCCGCGGCGCCGCCGAAAAGATTCGTTACGCGCTGGCCGATCGCTCCCATCGCCTTGGCCGCCGCCTGGCGAGTGGCCAGCGCTTCGGCGGGCGAAAAAACCGGAAGCTCTTTATCCCAATCTTGCGGGAGTTCCTGCTTCAATTCGGCCTCGTACTGGCGCGCGAGGTCCGGGAATTTTTGTTGATAGTGGGCGAAACGCTCGCGCCATGCACTCTCCAGCTTGGCGCCTCGCTCGACGCAGGCGCGAAATTCGCTTAGCGCTTCCTCGGGCACGTAAAAATCAGGTTCGGTCGGCCATCCGTAGTTGCGCTTGGTGAGAGTCGTCTCCTCCTTGCCGAGCGCCTTGCCGTGCGCCTGCGAAGAATCTTGCCGGTTTGGGCTCCCGAAGCCGATATGGGTGCGAACGCGAATTAACGAGGGACGCTCCCGTTCGGCACACGCTCGCGACAAAGCCGCATGCAGCGCGGAGAGGTCGTTGCCGTTTTGGACTGCCTCGGTATGCCAGCCGTAGGCCTCGAAGCGCTTGCCCACATCTTCAGAAAACGTCAGATCCGTTCCGCCATCGATCGTTACGTGGTTGTCGTCGTAAAGGTAAACTATGTTGCCGAGTCCGAGATGACCGGCCAGCGACGCGGCCTCGCTGGACACGCCTTCCATCAGATCGCCATCGCTAACGATGCCAAATACCCGACAGTCGAACAAATCGAAGTCGTCGCGCCCGAAGCGGGCCGCAATATGCTTTGCCGCCATCGCCATCCCCACGCCGTTGGCGAATCCCTGCCCCAACGGACCGGTGGTGGTCTCGACCCCTGGAGTGTGTCCCTTCTCCGGATGGCCGGGAGTGCGGCTGCCGAGTTGGCGAAAGCGTTTCAGCTCGTCCAGCGTAAGGTCGTAACCCGTCAGATACAACAGGGCGTAGAGCAGCATCGAGCCGTGCCCGGCCGAAAGAACGAACCGATCTCGTCCGGGCCAACTAGGGTTTAGGGGGTTATGTCTCAGGAAGCGCGTCCACAGCACGTACCCCATCGCCGCCGCGCCCATCGGCATCCCAGGATGTCCCGAGTTGGCGCGCTCTACCGCGTCGATCGCCAACGTCCTAAGCGTGTTGAGGCACAGCCGGTCAAGCTCAGTCCGTTCCAGTGTGCGTTCAGGATATTTCTTAACCGCCATTGTCGTCATAGGCTCTCGCAAAAACCTCCCCGACTACTACCGCGTCAGGCGCAGGCTCGGCCGAACGCCTGTCTCTATTCTGCTCTGCGTAGAGCGTTCAAGCCAACCCGCGTCCCGCAATTGAAGCGTGCCGCAACGGGCCGCGCAATAATGCCTTTGCTGGGGCTACGCGCTCGTCTTGAACGAGTTAAGACTTGACTTGGTGCGCTCCCATACGGCGGCGCCTCGCGCCTTTTAGCGTGTCCATCCCGCCACGAAGCGCGACGCGCCGCGGCGGTTCCGTAGCGACGCCGGCGTTGCAGACGACGACCCGGCACCCTCCCCCGCCAGGAGGCCTGACGCACAGTTATCAGCAACCGCCCTCTGGAGGCCTCAGTCGTGCGACGAGCCCGCACCCTGCTCTTCAGCCATAACCCGGCTCGCCATGATTTCGTCGGGCTCCAGCGTCATCAAGTCTTCACGCGTGAGCGGACGCCCGCTCATGGACAAAAGCCGCGCTGCGTGACGCAGGCGGGCGCGCTCCAACGCGTTTCGGATGCTGCGCGCATTGGCGAAATTGGGTTGCGCCATGCGGCGCGCAATATACTGGGCGAGCGCCTCTTCAGCTTGCGGGCTCAAGCGGTAGTCCTGCCGCGCGACCATCAGTTTGGCGATTTCCATCAACTCTTGCGCGCTGTAATCCGGGAAGTCGATGTGATGAGTGATCCGCGACTTCATACCGGGATTGCCCTCGAAGAACCGGTCCATCCGGTCCTTGTAGCCGGCGAGGATCACCACTAAGTCGTCGCGGTTGTTCTCCATCACCTGAAGCATGATCTCGATCGCTTCCTGGCCGTAGTCGCGCTCGTTCTCGGGCCTGTACAGGTAGTAGGCCTCGTCGATGAACAACACCCCGCCCATGGCGCGCTTAAGCACGTCCCGGGTCTTTGGAGCCGTATGGCCGACATACTGACCGACCAGGTCGTCGCGAGTAACCGTAACGAGATGGCCCTTGCGGCTGTACCCTAAGCTGCGCAAAATCTCAGCCATGCGCGTGGCGACCGTGGTTTTACCGGTGCCAGGGTTGCCGGTGAAGCACATATGGAGCGACGGGCTCTCGGCGACCAATCCTTGCTCGCGCCGCATGCGATCGATGACGAGCAGGGACGCGATCTCGCGAATCCTCGTCTTTACCGGCTTAAGGCCGATTAACTCAGCGTCGAGCCGCGCCAGCATCTCGCGCACGACTACGTCGAGCGTGAGATGCTGTTCGCCCTGCGGCACGCTGTTGTGAGCCAGATGTTCTTCAATCGGCACTCGGTTATTGTGCTCCGGTGGCATGATCGGCCGCGTGCAACCGCAGCCTGTACTTCATTTGACGGTCGGTGAAGTCGGTCCTTTCAAGAGTGAAGTCGGGCTCCTCGGCGGGGCGATTGACGATGAAGCTCAAAGCGGTAGTTTGGCGGCCCTTGCTGCGGTCATAGGCGCTAAGCCGCACGTAATTCCCCGGAAAGGCCTTGCGACATCGTTCCAGCTCGAGCATCACGGCAGCAGCGTCCTTGACGTCGAATATCGGCGTTCCCCACATGTTCCAATAGACATTTCGCGGGTGCGGGTCGTCGGTGTACTCAATCGATATGGACCATCCGCGCTCCAGCGCGTATTCGACCTGCGCGCGAATCTGCTCGTCGCTAAGGTCAGGCAGGAAGGAAAAAGTCCCTTGTGTCAGACGCATCGTCGTTGAACCTCTTTAGAAGGTAGGCGTCACCACTACGTCGGGCGTATCCGTCGACGCGTAATCGAATGTGACGTCGCGCCATAGATCCAGCGCCTCGCGCAAAGGCCTGCACCAGCGGGCGGCCTGCTCAAGGATTTCGGGCCCCTCGTTGAGGAAGTCGCGTCCCTCGTTACGCGCCTGGATCATCGCCTCGATCGCCACGCGATTAGCTGTGGCGCCGGCCGCTATTCCCATTGAATGGCCGATCGTTCCGCCGCCGAACTGCAAAACGGCATCCTCGCCCAAGTAGTGAAGGAGCTGGTGAGTCTGGGCAGCGTGAATGCCGCCCGACGCAACCGGCATCACACCGGGCATCGAGGCCCATTCCTGATCGAAGTAAAGTCCGCGCGAGAGGTCGGCTTTGATGTGGTTCAGCCTAAGCGTGTCGTAGTAACCCGATACGTTCCTGGGATCTCCTTCGAGTTTTCCCACCACGGTGCCGGCGTGGATATGATCGACACCGAGCAGTCGACACCATTTGGCGAGCACGCGGAAGCTGACGCCGTGGTTTTTCTGGCGCGTGAAAGTGCTATGGCCGGCGCGATGTAGATGAAGCAGGACGCCGTTCTTGCGGGCCCATCGTGCCATCGACTGCATCGCCGAAAACCCGATAGTGAGATCGATCATGACGATGACGCTGCCCAGCTCCTTCGCAAACTCGGCGCGCTCGTAGATCTCCTCCATGCTGG
Source organism: Deltaproteobacteria bacterium (assembly GCA_021801125.1). Taxonomy (GTDB): domain Bacteria; phylum Desulfobacterota; class Binatia; order Binatales; family Binataceae; genus JAJYYI01. The sequence continues at coordinate 16,327 of JAJYYI010000070.1, forward strand.
CGGCCGTGACGTTCATGTAGTGGCCCTTGATTTCGCCCGTCTCTGCCATCGCCTTGTTGACCGCTTCCATGCAAAACAAAAAGCGATCGCGCCAGCGCATGAACGGTTGGCTGTTGGTATTCTCGTCGTCCTTAAGAAAATCGAGCCCGCCGCGCAACCCTTCGTAAACGACGCGCCCGTAGTTGCGCGCCGAAAGACCGAGCTTGGGCTTGACGGTGGCGCCCAGCAGCGGACGGCCGTACTTGTTCAGCAGCTCGCGCTCTGCCACGATCCCGTGCGCCGGACCCTGGAAGGTTTTCACGTATTGCGGGGGTATGCGCATGTCCTCAAGCCGCAGCGCCTTGAGCGCCTTGAACCCGAAAACATTGCCGATAATTGACGAGGCAAGGTTGGCGATTGACCCCTCCTCGAACAGGTCGAGATCGTAGGCTATATAGGCTATGTACTGGTCGGGCGTCCCAGGTACGGGTTCAACCCGGTAGGCCTTGCCCTGATAGTCTTCGTACGAAGTCAGCCGGTCGGTCCAGACCACTGTCCAAGTGGCGGTCGACGACTCGCCGGCGACCGCGGCGGCCGCCTCTTCCGGTTCGACGCCTTCCTGGGGGGTTACACGAAAGGCACATAGGATATCGCTTTCCTTGGGTTCGTAATCGGGCCTCCAGTAGCCCATCTCGCGGTAAGGAATTACACCTGAGGCCCAGCGCGAGTGTGCTCTCTGTTGGGTTCCGTTTTTGATGGGCATAAAGTTGGTCTTCCTCGTTATTCGGTTGTGAAAGCTCTACAGAATGTACTGATCGGCGCGGAAGTCGCGCTCGTGCCCCTTCGCCGTGACGCGCAGAAGGACGGATTCCTGGGCGCTAAGGATGCGATGGCCTAGGATGAGTTGGGCGAGCGCGAGAGGGTCGCTATGTCGCCGCCGGCGCGCCTTTTCTTCATAGCTGCCGAGCCGTTCGGGCGGCACGTAATGAAGCTCGCCATGTCGGCCTTCGATATGGGCCCAGATGCTCGCCTCGATGAGTTTGGCTTCTTCGGCGCTTAGACCGCCGTCGATCTCGATCACGTCAGACGGCAGACCGTCCTCGTCAAGCACGTCGGGGAAGAAGCGCACCGATTTGGAATTAATCGCCTCGCGGTCGAGTTCGAAACGCGGCAGCGTGTGGCGCAGGACTATGCGCACGCTCAGATGGCCCATGTCCTTGGTCGAGCGGTTGCCCCCGTAAAAGCAAACCACCAGGTCGGCGTAGCGGCGTTGCGGCTGAATGTAGGCCTCAACGTCCGCGCGCCGCGCTTCGAGTTCCGCCAACACCTGCTCGCGAGTATAACCACGCTTGGCGATATCACGCTGCAGCTTCCACTCAATTCGCAGCGCCGGCTCTGGATCAAGCCAAACCTTCAGGTCGAACGCGTGTCGGATGGCGGGGACAAGAAATGGATGTAGTCCCTGGATAATCACCACTTCTCGGGGTTCGACGACCTCGGGCCCTTTAATGGTGCCGTCGCGATGGTCGTAGACAGGTTTCCGAATCGATTTCCCGCCCTTGAGCGCGAAGACCTGCTCTTCCATAAGGGCGAAATTATTGGCTCGCGGATTCAGCGCCGTTAGTCCGACAAGCGATCTCTGATGGCGGTCGAGCGAGTGGTAGTCGTCCAAGCAGATGCTGGTAATGCGCTCGGCGCCGAACATCTCGAAGAAGGCTGAAGTCAGCGTGCTCTTGCCGCTGCCGCTATCACCGCCGATTCCAACGAAGATCGGCCGACGCGCCGCTTTAGACGAAGCGAGCGTTCGAGGCCCCGGCTGTGAGCGCTCTCGCGCGACCCTGGTCTCGACATCGAGCAGTAGCCTCTCGAATGCTTCGGCAAACAGCCGGATGCCCTGCTCTTCGAGTTCCCGCGCCACACCTTCCATGTCAATACCCGCTGCTGCCAGAGCGCGCAGATGGCTGTCCGCCTGAGCGGCTCCAATCATCAGCGTCTCGCGCGCGATTTGGCCGTGGTCCAGGACGGCACTGATCGTTTGCAGCGGCATAGTATTCACGGTTTGCGCGCCAACTAATTCTTCGACGTACATCACGTCACGGTAGGCGGGATTTTTCGCGCTTGTGGAGGCCCAAAGCAATCGCTGCGGGCGCACGTGAAGCTCGCATAGCCTGCGCGCCGTTTCTCCTCCCATGAACTCGAGCCACACGCCATAGGCGGCGCGAGCGCTGGCGATCGCCGCCTTTCCCTTGAGCTCGATTAAAGCTTGCGCCGCGCCGTCTTGAGTCGCGGCCTTTTCGTCGAGCAGTCGGTCAACCATCGTGTCGATTCGGCTGACGAAGAAGCTGGCGACTGAAGCGATGCGGTCGAGCGGAAGCCCGCGCTCATGAGCGCGTCCGATTCCGGCGGCCCATGCCTCGAGCACCTGGCGATAACGCGTAAGCCCGAAGATCAGAGTGACGTTGACGTTGATACCCTCGGCCAGCAACTCTGTTACCGCCTTAAGCCCGGCGTGAGTGGCGGGAATCTTGATCATGAGGTTTTCACGCGCCACCGCCGCGTGCAGTCGCCGCGCCTCAGCGATTGTGCCTTCGGTGTCATCGGCCAAATCCGGCGAAACCTCCAGGCTGACAAAGCCGTCAGCGCCTGGATTTTCCGCATAAATCGGCCTGAGCAAGTCGGCCGCCGCGCGAACGTCGGCGACAGCCAGTTCCTCGTAGATCGCCTTGGGCATTATGCTGTCGCGCTGCGCCAGCGCGAGCCGGGCAACTTGCTCCTGGTAGGAATCGCCGAACGTTAACGCTTTCTGGAAGATGGCCGGATTGGTGGTTACGCCGCGTACACCGCTTTCGCGTATGAGTCTGGCGAGCGTGCCATTCTGAATCAGCTCGCGACTGAGTTCATCACACCATGCGCTCTGTCCCAGCGCCCGCAGGCGCTCAAGCGAATTTGCGGCTTTTCCCATCCGTTAACTTCCTTCCCCATCCGGCATCCGCCTAAGGTGCGTTTGTCTTTTGGGATGCCGTCCTCGGTGACGAGGGTTAATAGCTTGCATGATTTTAACCTAGGCGGTAAAAGTCATGCAGTCAAATACAATTTTTCGATTCACATGATTCATTATCTTTATGAATGATTCGCGACTTGAACGGCAGATCACGCTGCATCAGCTGCGCGTGTTCAAGAGCGTAGTCGAACATCGCGGCTTCACTCGCGGCGCGCAGGCGCTTTTTTTAAGCCAACCCGCGGTAACGCATCAGATGCAGACCCTGGCGGGGGCGATAGGTCATCCGCTATTCCATCCCGATCGCAAGCGTTTTGCGCTCACGCCGATGGGCGAGGCGCTCTACGAGCGCGCCGGGCGGATTCTCGCGCTCGTGCGCGAGACCGGCGAAGTGATCGACGACCTGGCGGGGTTGCGTACCGGCTCGCTGCAGGTCGCGGCAGACACGACCGTTGGAATCTATGTGATACCGGACGCGCTCGCTGATTTTCACCAGCGCTATCCGTTTATCAAGTTGCGCCTGGAGGTCGCCAATCGTGCGCGCGTGCGCGAGCTGCTCGAACGCGGCGACGCTGACCTGGGGATTCTCGGCAGGCTGTGGAAGGACCAGGTGTTGGAGGCCGAACCCTTCATGGAGAACAGCATCATGTGGTTCTGCGCTCCAACCCATCCGCTGGTGGCGCGCGAGCCGCTCAAGCCCAAGGCTCTGCTCGAAGGCCCCCTGCTGCTGCGCGAACCGGGCTCAGGCACGCGCGAAACGGCGGAGGCGGCGCTGAGAAAACATGGCGTGGAACCGGCGGCGGCGATGGAGATCGCCAGCAACGGCGCGCTCAAGCGCGCCGTTGCTGGCGGTCTTGGCGTTGCGGCCTTTTCCACTTGGGCGGTGAGATTGGAGCTGGCTCTGGGCCTGCTGCATCCGCTTCGCGTGCGCGGCTTCCCCATCAAAAGGACATGGCACCTCGTCTGGCTGAAAGAGCGGCTGTTGAGTCCCGCAGGGCAAGCTTTCCGCGACCATCTACGAAGCCCGCAGTGGCGCAAACGAATCCCATTGCCGACGGGTGGCGAGTAGCCGTTGGTGAAGGCACAGGTGCCGCTTGAATCGGCCGCTGAGTTCGGAGCGGAAGCGAGTCCGCGCCATGCTAATGGCATGGCGCATGGCGCCGTGGTGCGCGCGCGAGAGGTCGCCTCTGCGATTCTTTTTCGGAGTCGCCTGGTCAGGCGACAACCTTCTGCGCTTCGTAGAGCGTGCGCAGGCGTCCGTTTTGCCTGGCGTACAGCGCTGCCCAGTCGCCCGATTCGGCGACGATACCGTTCTCAAGGACGTAGATGACGTCGGCCGAGCGGACCGTCGCGAAGCGGTGGGCAATGAGCACGATTGTCACCTCGCCACGTAGCCGTTCGATCGCGTGCCAGATGCGCTGCTCGTTTTCCGCGTCGAGGCTGTTGAAAGCCTCGTCGAGCACTAGCAAACTTGGCCCGCGCAGCAGCCCTCGGGCAAGCGCGATACGCTGACGCTCGCCTTGGGAGAGCAGCGCACCGCGGTCTCCGACCACGGTATCAAGCCCCTGCGGCATCCGCAGCACGAAGTCATCCGCCGCGGCCATTTCAAGGGCGCGCTTGAGTTCGGCGTCGGTCGCATCAGTTCGCGCCCATTTCAGGTTTTCCCGTATGGTGTCGTGGAATAAGTAGGTGTCTTGCGCGACGTAGCCGATGCGCTCTCGCCAGGAATACGTCTGTTGCCTTTCCAGCACCGCGCCGTCGATCGTTATTCTGCCCTGCTCCGGCTCGATTAGCCCCATAATCAGGTCGGCGGCAGTGCTCTTACCGGCTCCCGAAGGGCCAACGATGGCGGTAATTTGGCCGGCCGGAATCAAAATGTCTACCTGCTGCAGTACCGGCCGCTCGCTGCCGGGGTAGCGGAATGTTATCTGTTCCATGCGCAGAGCGCGGCGCAGTTGGGGTGCCGGCTGCGCGGTGGTGCGCGCCTCGGCGGCCTGCGTGCATCGATGTTCGAGGTCGGCTATTTGAGCGAACGCCGGCAACAGGCTCACAAAGGTCTGCCAGCGCTCCTGCAGCCTGCCCAACTGCGGCATCACGCGAATAAACAGCGCCAGCAAAATCAAGATCTCCGCGCGAGGTACTGTCAGCACCTCGAGTGCGACGTACAGCACGAGGCAAAGAATCACTGCCGAGCCGATCTCGAACCACAGGGTAGTCGCCTCGAGATGACGCGTTATTTCCAGGAAAGTGCTGCGGACCCGGGCCGCTATCGCTGCGAAGATCGCGCTATTGGTGTCTTCGGCGTTATAGGCTTTTGCGGTCTTGAGATTTCCCATCTGCTCCACGGACGCATTGGAAAGCTCGTTGACCGCAGCCGACAGATCGAAGCCGCTTTCGTGCATCGCGCGCGTGCGTCCGTATGAGGCAAGACCGAGCAAGGTTCCGCCGCCGCCGATCAGCAGGGTCATCACCGCAGACAATTTCAGCGCGAGGGCGATATACAGCAGGGCAACGAACGCGGTCGCAGTGAAAGCGAGCAGATTATTCGTCGCCTCGCCAACGCGTGAGACCTGCATCGTGAGCGCGTCGACGAAGTCCGCGGCGCGCGAACGGCATAGGAACGGCCAGTTCGCATTAACGATCGCGTGATAGAGCCGCTTTCGCAGCTCCAGCTCATACGTCTGTTGGAAGGAGAAAATGCTAAGGTTGCGCCAGCGCATCAAAAGCGCGCGCGCGCTCACGACCGCGAACCACAGGGCGAGTAGGAAGCCCAGCGTGGGGGGAAGCCCGATGGCGCGAAGCGCGTCTACCATAAACTTGGCATACCGGTTGACCTCGCCTTGGGCTCCCAGGTCAAATCCGGCGGCCTCAAGGATGGGAAGGATAAGCACTAAGCCGAAGCCCTCGAAGGCCGAGCAGCCGATCATTAGTCCCAGCGTGCTCAGCAGCCTCCAGCCCGTCGCTGCTGCGACGCTCATGGCATAGGCGCGAGCGATTTTGATCATGGTGTCGGCCTGCTTAGCCAGCGCTGTATTGCAAAACGCCGAAGTCGTTCGACGACCCAGGACGCGGCCGCTACCAGCAGCCGCACCGGGCGCAGCACGTAGTAAAGCGCGAATAACGACCTAGGTAACTGAACGAACTCCCCATCCCGCAACGTGGGCTGCAAGAATCTCACAAAGTAAAAACGCCAGCGGTCGCGTCGCGTCTCGATCACTGCCACAGGCACCACCAGTTGCGCGATCCATTCCTGAGCCATTCTGCGCATATTGCCGCAAGTGAAGAACCCCAGGCCGATTCGCTGAGCCAGTGACGTGATCGTTCCGTCGGCGTTGACCAGCTTGTCGATGGCCGGCGGCAGCGGCGCATTGAGCCAGTGGTTAGCTATGCACAGCCCGAGTAGAACCATGCGGAAAGTTCGGCATTCTTTAGCTTCCTCGATCAGCAGCGTCCATTCGCTGTCGTCGGCGATTAATTTTATCAGTCCCGCTATGCCGCACACCGAAGAGAGCTTGTCCCAGCCGTCGCGGCATCCTTGAAGACACAGCACATGCACTTGGTCGACGGGCGCCAGAGTGCGGACCGGTTTGCCGTTCACATGGGTTTGCCGCGCACGCCCCCATAAGCGTTCGATGCTGGGCCCGAAGGGAAGCGAGTCGGGCGTAATTCCCCAGTGAACGTCGAGCGTGATACGGCTTTTCGTGCTGATGAACTCGTTCTCGTGAGCGTTGAAGAGGCTGGTTCTGACCGTGTCGCGGCAGTCAAACCGCGTCTGATACCCCGCAGCGAGCAGCACGTCAACCATGAGAGCAAGATTCGAGCGACGCACAAACAGGTCGAGGTCGACGAACTGGCGCATCGTCGTGTCGCCGTGGATCAGAGCGGCGAGGGAGGGGCCCTTGAATGGGATCGCGTTTACTCCTTGCTCGTCAAGCAGCTTAAGCAAACGCAGCAGCTCGGCGGTCATGTGCTGACTTCGAACCGCGTTTACGTGAAACAGGGTCTTTAAATGCTCGGGTAAAGGGGGTAAGCCGCGACGGCCGACCAGCTCTTTGAGGCGGCTATACATCAACGGCAGCACGCCGTTGCGCGTCGCCAAATTAGCGACTGTTTCCCAATCGAGGCCGTTTTGCAGCAGGCGTGCGAGCCGATCATCTGCCGAACCGGTCTGTGCCCCGCTCTGAACGGAGCATAGAACCAGCTCTGCCTCGGCGCGCATCGGAAAGCGCCTACAAGCCTTTCGTGGGTCGTTCCTTTTCGGGCTTGTCAGGCTTTCAGTGAAGTTTAGGCTTGGGACCGCACCGTTTGGTCCCAGAGCCCTGAAGTATCACGGCCCTCACCGGCAAGATCGGCCAGCACGGCGTCTCTCGCCTTCGGCAATAAGGCCATGCCGTTCGGTAGGTGGAGTTTTCGTACAGGAATTGCCTTGGTGAGCGCCTCAAAGAATCGGAAATGGCCGACGAGAGCAACTTTGTCAGTGGGATCACACAACCATGATGAACCGACTAATTGTATCAGGGCACTTTTTCCATCGAGCGCTTCAATCCGCGGCATCTGGGAATTCGTTTCCCCGGCTACGCGGTTGAGGCCGTAGATGCGGGCCAAACGGTGAGACCCTGCGGCGGGACCGTTTGGCCCGTCTCCCACTACAACACGTAGTTTCGGCATATATCCCGCCACGGCCTGCGTGACGTATTTGCCAAGGCCCATGCCTTCAACGGAATCTTCCCAAAGGCGAAGGCCAGGGTAAGCGGGCGTGCATTCAAAAAACCCGCCCCGGTCATTCCTCTCGACCACGAGACAATCGTCACACAATACCGCATACCCGGCAGCACTAAAACTTGCCGCCAGGGTGGACTTACCCGAAGTCGTCGGGCCGACAAATGCACAAAGGCCGTGAGGCGTCACGACCGCACTCGCATGCAAGACCTGTTTGCCGCGCAAGTTCAAAACTAGCGCGAGCACCCAGTCTAGCAACACGTGGCGAAGCGTAAGCTCACTGACCCGTGTGCCAACTCGACAAAGAACAATCTCAGTGCCGTGGCGGTCGACCACAAAATCAGCGATCCCAGCTTCACTGATGACGTAGCCCGAGCCCGTGCGGGCTATGCTCAACCACGGCGCGCCACCATCGCCCGTTCGGGCCTGGACAACATCCAGCACCCTTGGCAACACGCCGGGCGGATCGCTTAACCTGACTGTGATGTCAACCCGGGCGCGGTCAATCGTATCGGGCTGGGGCAGCTCTGGCAGCCGGACATCACTCTCGATTGTGAGGCCGTATGCCAGGTAACGCACTGCCTAACCGAGCTTCGCTAGTAAACCGATTTCGCTAGGGAAGCGTACTCCCACTCTTTCGGCATTGAGACGGAGCTACAGCTGGAAGTCCCTTATTCCCTACAGGCCATACCTACGATTAGCTGCGTCTTTTGCGCCCGTGCTTTTCACCTCGGTGAGTTCCGCTACGCTTCCGTATCGCACCAACTTCGGTGCTTCATAGCGCTGAGGCACCCGCATTTCCACCTGCTTTTCCGCATCCAGCCGTCGTCCGGTCAAATTGTCTAGATTCATCGTGACAGATACCTCCTAGTCCGCCATCTCTTCTGTTCTTTTCAACCGCGAATCACAGCGTCGTGACACCGTCATTTCGTCATCAATGGATACCGAAACGCCAAGCTCAATGCAAACGATTTTCGCCATATCAGGAAAATTTCAGCCTATCATTGGCTGTCGTAGCATCAACATATGCCCAGTTAAGCAATCTGGCGGCCATGCCCTGAGGGTGATGTTTTGTTATGCAGCATGACCGGACCGCCTTTGCTCGTGTTGACCAATTAAAACAGTTTTGCACCAAAGGTCGATTCCGAAAACCCGCCAAAGCTCGCCCAGGGGACTTGAGGTAGGGTCACCACCATCCTTGGTGATACTTAGGGCTACGCGGTAGAGGCGCCGCGCCTCATTTGGGTCCACCCACCCCACATTGCCGGTAACCAGCGAGGCAAACAGACCTTCCCCTCCCGCGGCTTCCAGCTCGTCAACCAGGGTCGAAGAAAACTCGGCTTTCGTCCTTCGCTGGCGGACGCTCTCAGGCAGGATTTCACGCATCGCATTGCGCAGGACGAACTTTGTCCATCCATGCTGGCGGTGCTGCTCCTCAGGAATTGCGAAGGCAAATTCGACGATCCTTCGGTCGTAGAAGGGGTGTCTGCTCTCAATCCCGTATGCACCGTCCAACCGGCTGCTTTGTTCCGCGGCCTGACAAATCAGACCATCGTGAAGCCCGGAATAGATGTGACCTTGGGCAAAACTAAAGGTGTTGGGAGGTCTTTCGGTCTGGGTTAGCCGTTCCGCAAGACGGTTTCGTTTCGCGAACTCGCGGTTAATGAAGCTCGGCACGACGTTGTGCCCCCGCAGGAGTCTGAGCAAACGCGCTGCCGGTGCCGGCAGCAGCGGCCGTATCATTTCGCGTATGAGACCGCTCAAGCCGGTTAAACCCGCTGGCCGTGAGAACAAAATCTGACGTCTGACGAGTTCGTCCCGGATGTAGCCGGCTAATGCCCATAGCCTGAGCCTGCATAACAGGTCCGTGGCGTAACGGAAGCTGCCGCCGAAGAATTCGTCGCCACCGACACCGGTAAGTATGACCCGCACACCCTTGGCGCGAGCTGACTCCCGGACAGCTTCGTTCACGAGCCCGTTAGCGTAGCCGGGAAAGTCGCGGTACCGTCGCGCGTCGGTGGCCCACTTGTCCGGCGGCGTTGGAACCGG
>JAJYYI010000139.1 GCA_021801125.1 Deltaproteobacteria bacterium
GCTGCTCATCACGTCCGCCCGCGATAACGCCGCGCTTGAGATCGTCGGCTTGACGCAGTTGCGGAGGGCGCTAAGCGGCGTCTCCGTCGAATGCTGATGACGACGCTGGCCATGGTCACAGGGATGATGCCGATGGCGTTGGGGGTCGGCTCTGGAGGCGGCTGTGGCGGATTGTCCGCCGCAGCTTCGGAAAACGGAAAGAGCTAGCGAAATCAGGGACCTGAGATGTGGAGACCGGAAGAATTGAAAATCCTGAGCGGGGAGAGCCCGGTAAGAAAAAGTAATCTTTTCGCGGACTTATCCGCTTCGGCCTCTACCGAAAGCGGCCAACTTCTCCCCGATTTTGTCCCCCGGGGACACGATTGGGTGATGCCGGTGGCCCGCTCGGCGTGAATGCTCTTGAGGAAGAGCGAAGGACTCTTCAGAGTTTGATTTTCCCGAGAAGACGCAGCAATCCATCGAGAATGGTTATTGGATGCGGAGGACAGCCGGGAACAAAGAGATCGACTGGCAAAATAGTTTCCGCACCATTCAAAACTTCGGGATGATCGCGAAATGGGCCGCCGGAGATCGCGCACGCACCGACTGCGATCACAATCTTCGGGTCAGGCACGGCCTCGTAGGTCTTCTCGAGCGCGAGCCTCATGTTCCGGGTAACGGGACCGGTGATGAGAAGACCGTCCGCATGGCGGGGCGACGCCACGAACTGGATGCCGAAGCGTCCAAGATCGAAGACGACGGTATTAAGGACGTTAACGTCCGATTCGCATCCGTTGCATCCGCCGGCGCTGACTTGCCGGAGCTTGAGCGAGCGGCCGAGAACGCGGTGAATGTCGCCGGCCAGGCGGTGGGTGAGCTTCAGAGCCTGTCCAGCGCTCACAATCAGGTCGGCTCGCTCGGTCGTTGCAAGGCGATATTGTCGGCCGAACTTGATCGCCCCTTGCGGACACGCGTTGGAACATTCCGCGCAAAAGAGGCATCGCCCGAGATCCATGCGCAGCTCCCCATCGTTGGCTATTGCGTCGGTCGGGCATGCGTCAACGCAGGCTTTGCAGCCGGATGGGCACTGTGACTCACCAATTATCGGCAGACCGCGAAATCGATCCGGCAGATTCGGCTCGGCTTCCGGGAATGGCAGCGTGCGTTTGCCTTGGCGTAGTCGTGTGATTAGTAAACTCGACACTGTCTCTCCTCAGAGATCGTGCCCGCAGTAAGAGAGATTGAAGCTTTTGTTGCACAGTGGAAAGTCGGATATCTGTTGGTCGCGCATCGCGATCGCCAAGCCCATCCAATTACGAAATGACGGGTCGACGACCTTGTAGCGACCGAACCGCCCGCTGTCGTCAGTGATAGCCACGTGAGCGATCTCCCCCCGCCAACCTTCGATTAGAGAAACGACCAGATGTGCGGGTCGTAGCGGTCCCACGGCCGCACGGCCGGGGCCCTGAGGTAAGGAGGCAAGTTGTTCCCGAACAAAAGTGCCCGATCGTTGGATTTCGAGCCATCGCACCCATGCGCGCGCAAAAACGTCGCCGGTATCCCACTTCGATATGGGGATCTGGGCAAACCTGAAGATGCCGCTCGGAAAGTCCTGGCGAATGTCGCGCTCAACACCGCAGCCACGGGCTACGGGGCCGACCAGCCCAAGCGCGTCACAAGTCCGGCGTGAAACCGTGCCGGTCTCCTCGAAGCGGGCCTGCACCGATGGCGCATCCCACATGAGGCGGACCGCACTATGGACGTCCCTCAATGCCATATCCAGACGCCGCGAAAGTTCTGCTGCGAGGTGCTCATCGAGATCGAACAACACGCCACCAGGCCTGAGCATGCCCCGGCCGAAACGACTTCCACAGATTGCCGCAGTCAGGTTGAGGAAGTCGCCGCGAATCCGGCCACAATACGCAGCCGTCGGTAGATAGCCGACGTCAGCCGCCAAGGCCCCAAGGTCACCGGTATGATTAGCGAGGCGTTCGAGTTCGAGCGCTATGCCGCGGAGCACCTGAGCGCGGGCCGGAGCCGCAGTACCGCTTAGACCCTCGAGCGCTTCGCAATACGCGGTTGCGTGCCCAATCGAGGTATCTCCGGATAGGGTTTCAATCAAATGGATCGTTCGTTTTCCTGGGCCGCCGACAAGCGCAGGTTCGATTCCGCGATGCTGATAGCCGAGCGATATTTCCAGGTGAAAAACACGCTCGCCGTGGCATTGGAAGCGAAAATGGCCTGGCTCGATGATTCCCGCATGTACGGGACCGACGGCGACCTCATGGACTTCATCTCCACCGACGGTAAAGAATTCGGTCGCTCCAGGGAGCGGAGTTTGAGCAGCGACGGACCTCCGATAAGGTGGGTGGAACCGGATCGGCTTGAGCCACGGATGGCCTTGCGGTTCGACGTTCCACTGCTCCGCAATTTCGCGCTCGAACCAATGCGCTTGAGGGCAATCGAGTGTCAAACACGGATAGGACTCGCCCACCTCGCTGCCGATTGAGGAAAGGCTGCCGGTAAGCGGATCGGCGAGTATGCCAATCAATTGGATGCGCCCATTTTCCATCTGCGTGCCGAAAAGCGCGCTCAGCCTGGAACCGCTATTCACCGCGGATATGATTGCGGCTCTGAACTCGCGCATCGGCACAGACGGGATGCTGCCGAGAGCTATCGGCTCGCCGTTATGGAAAGATGGCAAAACGCTCGTCATGCCGGATTTAGCCAAGCAGGTGCGCGGCCTCCTGGAGTGCGCGAGTTAAAACCGGAGGCACGTAAATTCCCATCGCGAGAACCGCGATACCGAGGATTGCCGGAACAACGCTTAACGCAATGCTTCCTTCCGGCGCGGCGGGAACATGCTCGCCGGGGGTTCCCTGCGCCATCGCGAGCGCCGGCCGAGCCATCGCCGCCAGAATTATTGCAAGGATCACAAGATAGGCGACAGCGACGAACATTTGGCCCTGATCCAATGCGCCCTTCAGAATTATAAATTCGCTGATAAACGGTCCAAACGGCGGAGAACCGGTAATCGCGAACAACCCCAACAGCCACAACACACCGGAGACCGGCAACACGGTCAAAGCGCCCGCGACATCCCTGGTGCTCTTGGTACGATAAACGGCCAACAGGTTTCCGGCCACCATGAAAAGCATCGCCTTGGTCAGCGAATGATTAATCACATGCAGCACCGCGCCAAAAACCGCCGCGCCTCCGAGGCCCACACCAACGGCGAGAATTCCCATGTGCTCGACGCTTGAGTAGGCGAGCATGCGCTTGTAGTCAGTCTGACCGGAAATGAACACTGCGGCCACCGCCATTGAGAGCAGGCCAAAGACCAGCAGCAACCTATCGCTGAAAGCCGCAAGACCGGCCACCACGCAGATCTCCTGAGCCCGCAGTATCCCCAGAAAGGCGCAGTTGAGCAGCGCCCCCGAGAGGAGCGCGGAAGCGACCGAGGGAGCTTCACTGTGAGCGTCGGGCAACCAGGTATGAAATGGAGCAAGCCCCATCTTGGTTCCATAGCCAACCAGGAGCAGCACGAAAGCGGCCTTGAACCACGGGACGTTCAGATGGCGAGCGTTCAACCGGAGCGCCTGCACGACGAGCGAGACGGCGGAACCGTCCGGATTCGTGGCTGCCACGGCCAGGAAGAAAATTCCCAACAGAGCGAGCGCAATTCCGACCGAACAGATGAGCAGATACTTCCATGTCGCTTCCAGCGATCGGTGATGCCGATGAAAGTAAATTAGCGGAGCGCTCGCCAGCGTCGTGGCCTCAACCGCGACCCACAGCAGCGCGAGTTGCTGACTGACGGTGACCAGGGTCATCGCGGCCAGAAAGAGGAGCAGACAGCCGGTGAAGCTCGCCTCCCGAGCGTTCGAGAAGAAAAATCCTTCCTCGAAATCGGTATGCTGCCGGCCTCGTTCCTCACGAAGATAGGCCACGGCGTAAAAGCCGGCGGCCAGGAACAGAACGCTGGTCAGGGTCTCAATGAGTCTTCCCAGCGCATCTTCGGCCAGCCAGCCGCTCAATGCCGGCGCGGGTAACACAACCCAGGCCATGAGACTGAGCGCGGTGTGCGCCACGGCGACGGACAGCAGGAGAATCCGTCGTCGCCGATCGGATCCCACGAAAAACGACAGAATCCCGGCGAAAGCCGGTATCAGAACGAGCAGCGTAATCATCGAAGTTGGTCGGTCAAAGCTGTCAGTTTATCCGTGTCGATATGATCGAACTCTCGGCTGATATGAAATATGGCAATGCCCATCACGAAGACTCCCACGAAGACGTCGAGCAAAATGCCGAGTTCCAC
>JAJYYI010000125.1 GCA_021801125.1 Deltaproteobacteria bacterium
CCTGCGTGCAGCGACTGATAGGAGAGGCGAAGTGCTCGGTGCATCGCGAGAAGCGGCGTCACCGGATCGACAATGAGGCGGTAGCCGAGGGCGGCGAGATCAGCGACCGGAATGCTGCTCACGGTAATCCCGTTCGCCGGCACCATATACATCAACGGGCCGGGCAGCCGCTCGGCAATGGCACGAAGCGCTTCTGGGTTCTGTGTCAGTACAAACAGGATATCCGCGCCGGCCTTGGAAAAGGCTTCACCACGACGAAGCGCCTCATCAAGGTTTGCGGTACGCGCTGCATTGGTGCGGGCGATGATCAGGAAGCCGTCGCTTCGGCGGGCGCGAACCGCCTCCGTGACTTTTGCGACCATCAAATCTGTGGGAACGATATGCTCGATGCCAATATGGTGATGCGCCCGCTTGGGCAGGATCTGATCCTCGATCTCGATCGCTGCGAAACCCGCCGCTTCGGCCATGCCAATCGTGCGGTGCATGTGCATCGGATCGCCCCAGCCGCAGGCGCCGTCGAGGATTAGTGGTAGATCGCAGACAGTGCGGATTTCCAGCCCGGCGCGGATCATCTCGGGCAAAGCCAGAGTAGCCTCAGTCACTGCGAGAAGATAGCCCATTGCGCCGCCGCCGAGATAGAGCGTTGCAAAACCTGCTTGTGCCGCAAGCCGTGCCATCAGCGGATTGAGTACCAGCGGTGCAATGACCGGTTCCTCGCCATCGAGCAAACCACGCAAATCACGGTTTCCCATTGCTCTCTTCTCCTCTCATCCATTCCGCGGCAAGATGGCATAAAGGATGAGCCGTTGGAAAGTCTGATAGTCCAGGCTCAGGAGCGGGCCATTAGGGAGGATTACTTGGCAAAAAAAATCGGTCGGCGCGCCCTGCTCGGAACCATGGCGCTCGGAGCCGCAAGGGCCGCGCGCGCTGCCACCCCTGAGATCCGCATCGGTGTGCTAACGGAGTTCTCTGGGCCCAATGCTTCCTCGACCGGGGCCGGGTCGGTCACTGCGACAAAGCTCGCGGCGGACGATTTCAAGCGGGCGGAGCCGACGCTACAGGTCGAGATCCTGGTGGGAGATCATCAGGCGCAGCCCGATATCGCACTGGCAATCGCGCGGCACTGGCTCGATCAGGGCGTCGACGTCATCACCAATCTCAACAATTCAGCAGCCGCCCTCGCGGTGTCGGCTCTGGTCCGTGAGCGCAACCGGGTCGCTCTGCTTACCGCCCCCGCGAGTTCCGATTTTACCGGCCGCGCATGTGGCCCTAATCACGTGCATTGGACCTATGATACATGGGCACTAGGAAACGGCACTGGCCGGACATTGGTGGATGCGGGTGGGAAAACCTGGTTTTTTATTGGTGCGGACTATACTTTCGGCCATTTATTGGCGGACGATACGGGGCGAATCGTGCGCGAGTATGGAGGCTCGGTGCTTGGTGCCGTCTTCACCCCTTACCCCGGCACCACTGATTTTTCCGCATTTCTGCTGCAGGCGCAGGCGAGCGGTGCGCAGGTTGTAGCCCTAGCCAATAGCGGCACAAATACCACGAATTGTATCAAACAGGCGCATGAATTCGGTCTCACCCAAAGCGGCACCCGCTTGGCGGCGCTTTTGATGACCATTATCGATGTCGACGCTCTTGGATTGGAGGTAGCAGAAGGCTTGGTACTCACCGCCCCGTTCTACTGGGATTTTAACGATGGCACGCGTGACTTCAGCCGCCGTTTTGCTCAACGTCAAAACGGCCGCATGCCGACCATGCTTCAGGCTGGCGACTATTCAGCGACTATGCATTATCTGAAAACAGTACAGAGTTTGGGGGCGGCACGTGCCAAGGCCAACGGCAGGCTTGTGGTCGAAACCATGAAAGCACTGCCGGTGACCGATCCACTGTTCGGACCGGCGCGCATCCGTGCCGATGGCCGGCTGTTGACGCCGATGCATGTTTTTCAGGTTAAATCCCCAGCCGAGAGCCGCTATCCATGGGATTATTACCATCTGCTGCGCACTATTCCGGCGGAGGCGGCATTTCGGCCGATGACGGCGGGTCTCTGCCCGATGGTCACCGGCCCGCTGCGCTGAGTTGGGCAGCATCAGACATCAAACGGCAGGAAGAAATGCCGCTACAGCCATGCAATCGCGATAACATCAAGCGGATCCATTCAGCCTTCGTGCATCCTTGAGTGCGCTCAGCCTGCCGCACCCATTTGCGCAAGGTCTCGCCCGAGCAGCCAGTCTTGCCCGCGATCGAGCTGATTGACGCCCATTGCCTCGGGTGCTCCCCTCCCTATTCCAGGACGATACGCATCGCGCGATCGCGCGCCTGGTTAGAAAAATGTGAGGTTATCTCCTTCGTCATGATGACCGCTCTCCACTCAAGAGTTTTGGTTTTCGGAAAACCCGGGCCGGTTTACTTCGGCTCAAATGCGGTAGCCGTGTGTCCTCGCGTAAACGCTATTGACCGCAGTTTTGTTCCCGCTTAGCATTTTATTCTGTTGAATATTCTATTCGACCAGCAAATGAAATCAAGGGCGACGGGGGAGACGATGTCTGATATAGGGGAAAGGCTTGACCGGTTGCCGATCACCTCGTTGCATAGGAGGGCGATCGCCGTCCTCGCGTTCGCTTATTTCTTTGAACTCGCCGATCTCAATACCTTCGGCTACGCAGCGACCGGCATTCTCGAGCAATGGCATATCCAAATCCATACGGTAGCGCTGATCACCTCCGCTAGCTTCTTCGGAATGTTCTTCGGTTCGACCGTTGGCGGGGGCCTCGCAGACCGGTATGGGCGCAAGCGCGCGTTCATTGTCTCGGTGCTGATCTATACTGCCGCCTCCCTGGCGAACGCAATTTCGTGGAATGTGGCGTCGCTTTCGTTCTTCCGACTGGTAACCGGCGTGGGGCTCTCCGCCGTGACTGTGATTGCGAACACGTATCTGAGTGAAGTCTTCCCAGCCCGGGTGCGAGGCAAGTCGATGGCTATCGTGATGACGATCGGGCTGATTGGCATTCCCGCAACGGCCTGGGTGGCGCGCTTCGTTATTCCAATGGCGCCCTGGGGGTGGCGGGTTGTGTTCATCTGGGGCGCACTCGGCATGCTGGTTTTGCCGTTTGCGATGCGCATGCGCGAATCCCCGCGCTGGCTGCTGATTAATGGTCGCGCAGACGAAGCGGAGGCGATAGTGGCCGCCTATGAGCGTACGGCGACCGCCGAGTTCGGTTCACTTGAGGCATTTCAACCCATTGCAGCGGGAGGGGGGCTTGGCGCGTCACACGCGGAGAAAGGTAACTTTGCCGATCTATTCAGCCCGCTTTATCGGGGGCGCACGATTATGCTGCTCATCCTCTGGGCGCTGTCGGTTCTCGGCTTCTACGGCTTTATTGCCTGGGTACCAACGTTGCTCGTCAAGCAGGGATTTAGCGTCGTAAAATCTCTCAATTATGCGAGTCTAATCGCAATCTGCAATCCGGTTGGGGCGGTATTAGCGCTCGCGCTTATAGAGCGGTTCGAGCGCAAATTTCTCTTCGCCGTCTTCGCCGTCTTTGTTGCATTTGTCGTCACCGCCTATGGATGGACGTTCAATCCTACGCTCATCGTTATCTACGGTGTATTAGTGGTGATCGGCATTCAGGCGACGACAGTAGTTATCTACACCTACACGCCAGAGGTTTATCCAACAGCGGTGCGCGGCGCGGGTATGGGTTTGGCCTATGGCGCGGGAAGGCTTGCTAATGTGCTGGGGCCGTTCGTCGTGTCGACGCTCTACGGAGCGGCCGGGTATCTCAGCGTCTTTCTCTACATCGCCGTCTGTTACCTTGCGGCAGCAGCGCTGCTCGGCGTTCTCGGATTGCGGGTGACGGGCCGTTCGCTCGAGGTCGCGGCCACCGAATCCGGTGTAGCCATCCAATGTACCGGCCGCGGTTTGTGAGACACTGGGTTGAATCCTACGCTGCGAGCGCGGCGGATTGAAGCTGGTTTTGACGGACGGCGGCCGGCGTGATGAAGCCGTGCCGTTCGATCAGCCATGTGGTGTTGTAGGTTTCGCGGAACGCGAGCAGCGCGAGGCAGAGTTCCTCGACGGTCTCGAATGTTCTCAGCCACAGCAGGTTCTCCTTGAGCGTTCGGATGACGCGTTCAGCGTAGCCATTGCCTTCGGGCGCGCGCACGAAGGCGGGCGAGCTGGACACCTCGAAGAACCCCTAGTGCCTGGCGCGATTTTATG
>JAJYYI010000112.1 GCA_021801125.1 Deltaproteobacteria bacterium
AGCGGGCGTGGCCACAGGCTCAAAAGCCGCCTTGCATGGCGGCCCGTCCGCGAAAAAGTGCCGCACCTCCGCTAGTTCCCGACCGAGCATAATGATGCTCGCAGAGCGGGTTCCGTAGTTGTCCAGATGCAGGCACAACGCGCCCGAGCGCGGCAGAAACGGATCAAACGCGTCATGGTCGGCAAGCAAGGACGCGAACGTTCGCGGATCCGGCGAAAACTCCCTGAGCGCCGCAAAGCGCTTGTACACCCGGCTGATCTTTGGGCATTCGAAATCATCGATGTCCAGGTTGGTCAACATGTGCAGGCCGGGCTCCAGCTCCTTCACCTCGATTTGCGCCCCGCGCCGATAGCATACGAATGCCGCTTCCCGCGACACCGCAAGCAAATTGAACGGATTGTAAGCGCCGGCCGACTGCGCACCCACATAGCCCGCGGCCTGCTCGGGAGTCCTATAGTGAAGCGCATCCAAGCACAGCAGCCCGCGCGAGCGCGCGTGGGGATTGGGTGGGGAATCTGACCGCCGGTTCAGCAAACCACAAACCAGGCCGTGTTCGTTAAGGCCAAGCCAGGTGCCCCCGGCCACGCCGTCCACGCCACCCACAATTTGCGGGTCTGAAGAAAGCACCCCTGGCGGCGAAGACGCGCGCGCGAAGTATTCGTCGCGGTTAGCCGCGATAACCACCGGATAGCGGTCGGAGACCTTGAAATACAGGGCAAGCGTACACACCGAAACTAGAAGTTGCCAGTTGCCGTCCGCGACCGCAAGGCGACTTCAGAAGATGTTTGCGGGGGCAGGCAAAACAGCGTCGTATCCGCCACACCACGGAACATTGCTACGCCTCTTACCCAGGTGATGCTTTGGCGAGCGCGATCCGGGAGGCTCGCAAGCCCGCCGCGATTTTACAGCTTCTGTTATGAAGCCAGTCGGCCCACGGGCGCGAAACAAACGCGTGTCGGACCACGTGACCCGTTTATCCGCGACTCTTTCCGAGAGGCCGCGCCGGCAAGCCAGGTCAACGCGGCTACGCGCCGTAGGCTTGCAGAAACTCTTTCAAAGCGGGGACAAAGTTTCGGCTTACGTTTGGCCCGCTGCCGAGCTTGAGCAGCACGTAGCGCTCGTCTGTATCAAGTTTCTCCCAAAGTGGCTTCGTCAGTTCGACACCCGCGGCCCGACTGCTCTCGACCACAGCCGGCGGCGGGTCGGCCGGGGGCTCGGCGGCGAGCTTTTCGGAGTCGCTCAGCAACGAAACCGCGCTTTGGGACGAGCGTTCTACCGCTTCGCGTATAAAAACTCGAAAGGCCGTTCTTTCCTCTTCCAGGTTTATGGGGAAATGGCAAATAGCGAGCCGTTCTCCTCGACCGAGGCTCTGCCATTGCGCCAGGGTTAGGCTTACGCCGCTAAGGTCGAATTTTCTCCTTACGGCCAAAGGAATGTACTCCAGCTTGTCGTAAAGCGCTTCCTCGAACTTGAAGCGTCGAAACACTTGAATCCATCCTTAAAATTAGCGCAATCGTCTCAGCGTCATCACAATAGAAAAGAATCAGGGAAAAACGCAAGGCTCCCCGGTCCTCGTTCCGCATCCGTATCGTGCGGCAGCCCACGCGTCGCGCGGATAACCGCGATGCGCAGCACTCAACCAGTTTAGGCGCGGTCAGGGATCGTTCGAGAACATGTAATTTTTTCCTAGTGGCCCGACGACGCAGAGCCAAGTGAACGGCAACTTTCCTCGCGCAAACGAGCGCGCTGGTCGGCAAACTCGCCAGCCTTATTGCGGGCACGACCATTGCTCTCACCAACCGCGACTCTTAATACAGGGAATCGCCCGGCCCGACTCACTTGGGTCGAGCTGGGTAGGTATTTATCGCGCGTCCGTGCGGGCGCAACCGTGGTTTCCCCATGGTTTGAACGGGAACGTTAGTTCGGTCAAATTCCCGTGCTTAAGGCAATGGCGCCTACAAACGTCGGCCCCTTGAGTTTTGCGGTTGCGAGGGCACGAACGCACTGCGCGACCCGCTTAATCTATTGCATCGCGTGGGTCTTACTCGCTTGCGCTTGTTCGTCGCACAACCAATCCGCGGAGCCGTTGCCGCAAGCCCGCACGCCGGCGATCCTGAGCCCCGAGCAGTGCGCAGCAAACGCTGCGATTACGAAAGCGGCGATGCAAGACACCACCTCGTTAATCGAGCCCGGCGACCAGCTCGCGACAGATTTCTACTTAAGCCCGGAATTAAATACCAAGGTGACCGTGGGGCCCGACGGCAATATGGCGTTGCCGGTAGCCGGCGTGGTTCGTGCCGCTGGTCTTATTCCTGGCCATCTGGCGGCCCTGCTAAACCAAGCCTACCTACGCGAGCTTCGCAACCCCAACGTTACCGTGCATATTCTTGGGACTCCAGGCAGGCAAATTTACGTCGGCGGCGAAGTCGCCCATCCTGGCGCGTTCCCGCCCCTGCCGGGCATGACCGCGCTCCAGGCGATCAGCACCGCGGGAGGTCTGGGCGAGTAAGCCAATATCAAAAAGGTTGTGCTTGTACGCCGCGACGCGCGCGGCATTCCCCACAGCGAAATCTTGAACCTCAACAGCGCACTGACGCATCCGAAAATGGCACGGATATCGCCCTGGCGGCTCACGACTTGATCGTCGTCACGCCGAGGAAGGTCAAAAACGTCAATCTCTGGGTGCACCATTATATGCAAAACATGATGCCGGTGCCTTTCGAGCCATACATGGTGATACCACCATGACCACGTACGCGCAGGCGGTATTGCGGTGCCCACCAGGTGTCGGCTCGGCTGCCGGTCCGCCGCCGAGCAAGCTGAAAGTCTTTACCGCGAAGCGCGAGCGCTTGCGGCGGGGACCGAAGCGATCGTCGGAAAGGCTTGATGCCAGGGTTTGATGAGGAGCAGAAACGGATGAGGTTCGCACCGATTTCCCTGCTGCTCGTTGTCTGCTTCCTTGGAGCATCCGCGTGTCAGAACGCCGCGCTGGTTTCAGCTCAAAGAGAAGCCGCCGCAGGCCAGTATGACGCGGCCCATCGAGATTACGAAGCCGCCCTTCATCGGCCTGGGAAGCTGGACCAGCAACAGCGTCGACAAGCTCTCGACGGAGTTTGCTTAACCGAATATCTGATCGGCCCTCCGAATTATTCGCTCGACCGACAATACAGCGACTGCGCTAAGGCTGCCGCCGAGCCCGGAAGCGAAAGCGGGGGGACTCTCATAAAGATCGAGAAGCTTATAAGCAACAATGCGGAATTCGGTGTCGAACAGGCGCTGCTTCATCATGACTTGAACGAAGCGATCTGGAGCGCGCGTGAGTACAGCCTCAAGCCCGGCGCCAGCCGCGCGAAGCTTAACCAGTTTTCCGACCAAATATGGGGTCTAATCGCCAGTCGCGAGCGTACGCGCACGCCGACCTCGCGAAGGCGCCTACGTCCAGCGATCTCCACCCTGAGCCGTGAGAACCCTCATTTGCGCAATCTCAGCCGTCGAGAGTTCGAGCGATGGGTCCGCAGAGAACTCACCGTAAACGGCCAACCGCTCGTAACGAGTCTCGCCGTGAAAGGCTCGACTCTTCACCTGTGGGTGCCTGAGAGCGCCATGCCTGTCTTGGCGCTGAATCTTGAGCGGCTATCGCGCGTCAACGACGGGATGGCCGTCTGGTGCGGTTGCGACGCCAGAACTGACGTCGGAATGTCCGGCACCCAGTTGCCGGCCTACCTGCTTCGGCTGGATCCGGACACCGCGCGCTCGCAGGTCCTGGTGTTAGGTCCGGGATAACCCGCGCACTCCCAGCCGCGCCGGCGTCGGCGCTTATCTCATTTTCGTTTTGTGCCCGGTTGCCTTGCCCATCCGTGCAATCACGTCTCTATCAACCATCCATGCGGCAGTGGCGCTTCGGCGCCCGTCCCTTTACCGCAGGTATTACCAGCGCGCGCTCCACCAGCGATGGAAGCATGGGATGAACCGCATATGCCGCGACTCAACGTCCTTCCCCAAGAATAAGAAAGTTGCTGGCGCGCAGCGGCAAAGGATTTGAGTGAAATCGGTAATTTTTACCCGCATTCGTCGAACGCTGCGAGAGATATTGTCTCCATTTCTCGGTATCTGACGGCTGGCATGAAACTCGCTCGACCGCCTTCAAGAAGTCCGAGCGCCAGCTTGGCGCTCAGGCACTG
>JAJYYI010000123.1:0-20914 GCA_021801125.1 Deltaproteobacteria bacterium
GGGAAGCGACGTTCACGCCCTCCACCAGGGCTACCTGCGAGACATTAGACGGAACGCCGGCGCGGTATTAACCGGCGCTGGCGTAACATCTCTGGAACGCGCCGGCCGCCAATGGCAGGTGCGGACCGGCAGGCACACCTTTGCGGCGCCCACGGTAATCAATGCTGCCGGAGCCTGGGCCGACCAGATCGCGACACTGGCGGACCTCCAGCCGGTGAACCTGCAACCGATGCGCCGCACGGTGGTGCTCTTTGATCCGCCGCCCGACGTTGACATACGCGCGTGGCCTGCGGTGATGGACATCGGCGAGCAGTTCTACTTCAAGCCGGAAAGCGGATCTATCCTGGCTTCTCCGGCCGATGAAACGCCGATGAAGCCGTGCGACGCCCATCCCGACGAGATCGACGTCGCGCTCGCGATTGACCGAGTCAACGCCGCCGCCAATCTGCCCGTGCGCCGTATCGTAAAGCGATGGGCGGGACTGCGCTCCTTTGTCGCTGACCGTCTCCCGGTGGTTGGCTACGACGCTGAGGCGGAAGGCTTTTTTTGGTTCGCCGGACAGGGCGGCTTTGGAATTCACACCTCGCCTGCGATGGGCCAGTTGTGCGCGAGCCTGGTGTTGCATAAAGGCGTCCCGCCGGAGATCGCCGCGTTCGGGATCAGCGATGCGCAGTTGTCGCCCGCCCGTTTCAAAGGCCCTTCGCTGTGAATTTGTGCGCGATCATGCGGTCACGAAAAGTTGCGCTAAAGCGATGGGGCGAGAAGACGGGCGTGCTCAACGACGCCGGTAGGCTTCGTTGATTCGCGCCATAGCCGTCCGCCGTACGCTTGCAAGCGCCCGTTTTGTCGCTTTAAGGCATTATTTACCCATCGTGCAACGATCGGTTTCCAGGACGTGGGCTCGCCCGGCTCGTTTTGCCCAGGCCGTGGCACCCACACCGGATTTAGCGCAAGCTTAGAGACATGGAGGAAACGCGCTTCTGGATCGGAATTCACGGTATCGTCACCGATGGCCGCAAGCTCTTGGTGCTGCGCAGGGCGCATACGATGACGTACAAGCCAGGCCATTGGGACCTCCCTGGTGGGCATCTGGCATTGAACGAAAATTTCGAAGAGTGCCTGGTGCGGGAGGTAGAGGAGGAAACCGGCCTCGCGGTCGAAGTCGAGACTCTGTTGGACGTCATCCGGCGGCCTCGCGAACCCTTTGTTCAGGTGGTGTACGCGTGTAAACCGTTGTCAGTCCCGCCGCCTATACGCGTGCAACTGAGGGCGGACGAGCACTGCGAAGCCCGCTGGGTCAGCGTCGATGAGGTAAGGGAAATCACCCCGCTCATTCCGTACCTCGAACAAGTTGTGCGCTGCGGCATACTTGACCGGGCACGCAAAATCACCGGCGGGTCCTAGGGGACGCTCCGGTCAAGCGAAGCGGCCGCTGGATACGGCTACTCCCCGCTGCGCTCGGCGACAATCGTCAGCGAGGCCATGCAAAGGACGGCCCTGAAACCATGCGGCGGAAAATCGCGCTGGGCCGATTTGATAGCCCGCTTACGCGCCGGGTCATTTTAGCCATCCTTTTTCGCTGAAGCTCGCTAGAATCAGGTGCAGATAGATGAGTCCCTGGTAAGGCGCCCAGCGTTCAAGAAGACGGTTGATCGCTTGATAGTCGGATTGTTCCGGAAGCTTAACCCAACTGAAGAGCTTTTTCCGGCCGGCAATATCGTCCGCGGGGAAAATATGCAGCCTTCCCAAACCGCGCAGGAGCGTGTACTCGGCGCTCCAGCGTCCGACCCCCTTTAGCTGTAAGAGGTCGGTTCTGGCTGCTTCGTCGCTCAGCGCGCTAAGGCGACGTAAGCGGTCCGGTTCGTCGAGCAGGAGGTTAGCCAGCTTCGACAGAGCGGATGCCTTTTGGCGGCTCAGTCCGGTCGCCTTGAGCGATTCGGGCGCGACGCGCGCCACGTCTTGCGGCCGTATGAAACCCCAGGCTTGTCCGTCCGCCCCGCTTAAAGCTGGACCCCAATTGACGGCAAGCCGATTCAGCAGCGTGATGCCCAGCGTGAGCGTTATCTGCTGGCATGAGATCGCATTGACCAGCGTTTCGAAAAGGGTCGGAAACCGCGGCGGTCGAAAACCCACGAAACGGTCCGCGAGTTCGGCCAGCAAGCTATCGGCGTGGGCGACCTCATAAAACCGGGCAAGATCGAGTTCCAGCCCTAGCATCAAGCGCAACAACTTGGCCACTTCCTCTTGTTGGCGATGCCCTAGGCTGCGAGGCCCGCTAAGCGCAACCTCGAGTTCAGGTTTTTTGGGCGGTCCGATCTGAGTAATCGCCACCTCGAGAGGCGCACCCTTCAGCGTCAATACGCGTCTGTACGTCGTGCCGTCCCACCGATCTATTATGTTGTGGGGTCGGCGGCGCAGCAGCCAGACCGTTAAGTCGAGCCTGTACGGCGGGCGGGCACCGAGACGAAAGACGCGTGTCTGCCTGCGGGGTGTGCGAATTAGCACGGGATCCAGCCGCGTAACAGGGCGGGGCGGTTTCGAGTGTAGATCGGTTTGGCCAGGGCGCTTAATCAATGGCCGGCGTCAAGCCGTCCGTCTGTGGCAACAGGAGCATCCGGGCGGAGTCGCGGTGGCGGCGAGGGTCTGGTGCGAGAGGGGGGACTTGAACCCCCACGCCTTGCGGCACCGGATCCTAAGTCCGGCGTGTCTGCCGTTCCACCACTCTCGCTGCTGTCCGAAAGCCCCAACCTACTCGGCTCTTCCGATAAAGTTATTTAAACAAACTATCGCAGCCGGAGAATTGCCGGGCGTCAAATTTTCGTCGCCGAGTGCCACCACGCTGCCGAGCGAAACGATGTGGCGCTTTCGCTCGGTTAGACCGTGAGTGCTGAATACCGTCTGGCTGTCGATGCGTCGCGCGCGGCGCTTGGAGCAACCACAAGGACAAGCCCACCAATACGCGAATAAGCGGCCGCCTTGCTTGCAGCCTCGGTGTGCTGGACCCGAAACCGCCAGTCAGCACCCTGCCGCGTGTCTCAGGCTTGCCAGCCATCAAACGCAGATATCGCGCGCGCCTGAACCCAAACCGAGCGTGAGTCGGTAAGCTTTGTGTTTTTGCTGAAGCCGTTGCCCGTTAACGCTCATCACTACCGCTCGACGACCGGCAAACACGGAGCGCGTGGCGAACGCGGGCTGCTCTGCGATCTGAGTTCCATCCGGTCTTTAGTTTAGCATCGACGCGGCTTTGCCTGATCGGGGTTCTAATCGAGGATTATCATAAGATTTTCTCCTGGGCGATAAAGTTTCGGGCCCATCGAAAGCCGACCAGCTCGGTCTGCAAAAGAGCCAATCCGAAGAACGAATAGCCCTCGGACACGCGCGCCTCATATCGAGTTTAGCGCACGACTCTTTGAGCTAAGTCCTCGGTTGCCGTTAGCTGGGGAATCGATGTCCCATAATTGGCCCTTAAGTGCCCCACCAAGCGGATAGAAAGCTACTAATACCTCAACGCGCGCGAGCCGCGCCGCTGGCCCAAAAAATGCTCGGTCATTAAGCGCAAAGCTAGGTTGATGTCGACAGCCATCCCTCATGACGCGGTGAGTGCCACCGCGTGACGTCGAGGAAGAAGGAGGCGCGGGAAGCTTGACCGGTAACTCCAAGGAAGCCGCCTGGAGCAATGTAATTCGGGCTGCGGCGTTTGAATTGGCTGGTTCGAGCAGGTGCGGTCACTAGGCCAGCGTCACAACGGTTGGAGCGAGCAGAGCGGGGGATCGGAGACTCATTTCGTGGGTGCGGTAATGGAAAGGAAAGCTCGTATGTCCTCAACGAGTTTTGGGTTTGCACGCCGGCGGCGCGGCGAATTGGTGGTGGTTAGGTCGTCCATTGTTGCTCAGCCAAGCCGAACAGCGAAGCACAAGTCCATGGCGCACTTGTTGAGCTTCTCAACGATCGGATGCGTTTTGATCGCGTTGATCGCGCTCTCTCCGGCTGCGGCCTTATCGCAGGAGACGAAGAGCACGCCGACGGATGACAGCACCGTCACCCAAAGCCTGCGGCGCGAAGTCCAACTATTGAAGAAAAAAGAGGCCGATGAACAGCGCAGGCTGCAGGAGCTCGAACGCAAGTTGGAGCATCTCGAAAGCGAGCTGAGCAAAACGCACGCTCCAGCTACCGCGGCTGCGGGTGGTGCGGCAGGGGCGGTAGGCGGTGCGGCAGCAGGTGCTGGCGCCGGGGTTGCGGCTACCGCTGGTAGCACGGCTGCGAGCGCAACGGCTGCAGGCGTTGCCGCTGCGGCGGCGCCGGGTGCTGCCACAGCGCTTCCGGCCTCGACCGCGCAATCGCTACAGCAGCAGATAAACAATATTCAGACTCAGCTTAGCAAGGTGGCTGAGGGTGGGCCGAGTATCGGTAGCATGCTGTCGACCTACACCGGTTCCCACCGCTTCACCCTGGTAGGCGACGCTGGCGCCGATTTTATTTTTGATCAAGGTCAGGGGCTTGTTCACGCCACCGATAATACTTTCAATCTGCATTTTGCTCCAATCATACTCTACCAACTAACGCCTTGGATGCTTTTCGAAGGTACGATCAGCGGCCATCTGGGGCTGAGCTCGACGTTTTACACCTTGCCGGTCGATGACTTTCAAATTTTTCTCAACCCTTACCTGGAGGTAGTGGCTGGCATCTTCGATATGCCATTCGGAGAGTTTTACGAAGACTATAGCGCTGTCTGGGTGAACCGCTTCATTACCGCGCCATTACCGTACGGGGTGAATGCGCTTGTTCCGCCCACCGAGATCGGCATCCAACTGCGCGGTGCTGTACAATGGGGTAAGCCGGGCCAAAATGTGGACTACACGGCATGGATGGGCAACGGCGCGACCTTCGCGAATTGCCCTCCGGGTGCCGCTTATACATGCATCTTGCCTGGTGACGAGCTAAACGGCCAGACAAACCTCGCCTACCAGAGCAATGGCAGAGGCTACGGAGCGCGGTTTCGTTTCTATCCTTTGCCCTACAGCTCCGATTGGGGATGGCTTGAGCTTGGCGCCTCAACCTACGATAGCCAGTACTTCAACCACTTCTGGATGTACGCTTGGGGTGTGGACTTTGTTTACGACTACAAGAATTTCCAGGCGCGAGGCGAATTCCTAGAGATGTATCGGCAGATGCCTACCGGGCTCGGGCATGATGATGAACAGGGATGGTGGATCGAGATGGGGTACTTCCTTAATGGCCTGAACCTACCCTTGGCGAGCGACAACGTGAACTACATCTTCCAAAAGCTTGAGCCAATCATCCGTTTCTCTGGTGTTAATCAGCCTGCAGTCTTGTATAACCAGACGCCGTATGCGGCCTTTGGCGTCCCGGCCTATTCCTTCGGCTTCAATGGCTCTCCCGCGCTCTTTGCGCCGTATTCGCGGGAACTCGCAGTGGGTATTGACTACTGGATAGCACCTTCTATCGTGTGGCAGACGGAGTTGGACGTCGAGCTCCCGGGGCGCGGCGGGCTTTACTACAACTATCCCGGTGTGCCTGCGAATCAGGGTGTGGGCGTTGGGCCGACACCAAACGACCGGGCTGTTCTTACCCAGTTTGCGATCGGCTTCTAGCCGAGACAGAGGAGCTAGTGGCGGCGTGAAAAGAAGGCTGTCTTTGGCGGGGGTGGTCGCAGTTTTAACTGCGACGGGTGTGTCGTGCATGAACATGCAACCGGCGTCGGCGCCGCCGCAAAATATTAGCAAGGCGGAGCGCCGGGAGCTTTTTCGTCGGGGCGCAGAGCTTTGGCCGGTGAAGTGCCAGCAATGTCACAATGCCAGACCCGGGTCGGAGTTTACCCCTGAGCAATGGCAAATGATCTTGATGCATATGCGCACGCTTGCGAACCTGCCGCCGCAAGACGCGCAGGCGGTTTACGTTTATCTCCAAGGAGGAAGGCAGTAAGGGCAGGCATTTAAGAGGCGTGACAAAAGGTTCTTTTCGATTTTCTTAAGCGAATTGGATTGCAACCGGTGCGGAGCCAGATAATATCGATCAAGGGGGCTTGGCCGTCTCGCGCGCGCAGCGTGATTCCGGCGGTGGGTCCTGGGGCGGTGTTACACGGTTCTGAGCCAAGTGCTTCGCGGGCGTCATATCGAAGCAAAGGGCCTCTTGAAACGGTCCGGTTCGAGGCGAGCGCGAAAAATCACTTGTGAACGAAACCATAAGGAGCGCATCGTCGGAAAATGCATGCGAAGCGTATTTTTGCGATAGTGGCGGTTTCGACTCTGCTACTGGGCTGGTCTGGAACGCGGGTGCTCGCGGCGGACACAAGCGCAGTGAAGGGCGATTACATGAATTTCTGCGCGCGCTGCCACGGCCCAACAGGTCAGGGCGACGGCCCTGCGGCGGCCTCGTTGAGCCCTCGGCCGCGCAACTTTACCGATTGTGCCACGATGAAGAAAATCTCCGACGATACGCTCTTCAAAGCGATCAAGAATGGTGGCGCTTCGGTGGGCTTGAGCGCCAGCATGCCCGGTTGGAGCACTGCCTTTGACGACAGCGAAATCAAGGACCTCGTGACATTTATCCGAGGGTTTTGCCATTAGACGCCAGTGGGCTTCGTCCGCGACGCGTAGTGTGGTGACGGACGCTCGACGACTCGGGGAGAATAATAAAGACCATGCAGTTACATCGTTTCCGCCGCGACGATGACGGCGCGTGCAAAGAGTCCGTGTTGCAAACCTGGGGAATTATGCAGCTCGCTATGCGGTGCGCTGGAGGAATGTCGCCACTTGACCGATGGAATCCCCTGCGGTGTATATCCGCAGTGCGGCGGCATGCGCGGTGGGCGGCGCTTGGCGCGACGCTAGCCCTTGGATTACTGAGTCTTGCAAAGCCGAGTTGCGCGGAGGAGAAAACCTTTTCTCTTAGTGCGGAGAACCGGCGCGTGGAAATAGGCTCAGGCATGACGTATGACGCCATGACCTACGACGGCACGCTGCCGGGTCCGGTGTTGCAGGTTCGCCAAGGCGACGATGTCACGATCGAGCTGACGAACCAGACCACGGATGCTCATGGTATCGACATCTACGCCGCTCAGATTGAGCCGAAGCTTTTCGGTGAGACGTCCATCAAAAAAACCCGCTATCAGTTTCACGCCGAAGTTCCAGGGGTCTTCGATTATCATTGCAGCGCCTTCCCAGTGCTTGACCACGTTGCCGGCGGGATGTTCGGAATGATGGTCGTTGAACCGAAGAACGGTTGGCCCAATGGAGAAGCGCAGGAGATAACCCTCGTCCAGAACGAATTCTACGGGTTGGCTGACCAGTACGGGCTGATCCGACCCGACCACTCGCAAATGGTTGCCGCCGACGCCAACTTTTTCGGCTTCAACGGCGGAGTCGCCAAGTATGATCGCCATAATCCGATCCCGATCAAGGTCGGAAAGCTGGTGCGCGTGTTCTTCCTAAACGCGGGGCCGAGCCTGCCCTCGACGTTCGCTGTTGACGGCGTGGTTTTCAGCGCCGTGTATCGGGGTGGCAATCCGGAAAACGTCATCCACAATATAAAGACGTTTGAGGTTGGTCCCGGAAACGGTGCGGTGTTTGAGTTCAAGGTAGAGGCTCCGGGGGACTACCAGTTTCTAGACGACTCGCTTTCGCATAGTTACAAGGGCGCTCGCGGCATTTTTCGCGCAAGCCGCTAAGCAGCGAGCTGACCCCTGAGTCATCTTCTGAACGTAGGCGAATTCGCGTCGACGGGGCTGGTCTGTCGCGGCGGATCATTGGTACTGCTAACGCGGTCGTGCGGGGGGACGTCCGAGGCTTGGTAGCCGGCGGGTAGGGAAGAGCGACCGTTCACTAACGGTAGGGAGTTAGCGCCGGCCGAGCGCTCTAAGCGCTCGGCCGGCGACACGGCCCTTGCTTTCGCCCGAGCGGGTGATTATTTGCTTTAACCGCTCCCATTTTTTGCATTGACAAGCGAAATCCCCGGCAATAACATCGCGTCATTCGAATTGTTGTATCCGTAAGGTGTGGGGACCAAGGCGGTCTTCCGGACCGGCCCGCAGCGCGCTACGATTACGTAGCCGCTGGATCCTAGGCGAACCGTCGGTTTCGACGCTGGGTCAGGGCTGATCTCCAGCCCGAGTTCTGTAAAATCAAGAACGCGGAGAACTCAAGCTGGGCGGTCGCCAAGCTGGTAAGGCACCAGGCTTTGGACCTGGCATTCGAAGGTTCGAATCCTTCCCGCCCAGCCCTGCTAAAGGGCTTTTAGGAGAAGGCGGGCATGGTCTGCACTTGGGTGGAGCGCGTGCGCTGAATGAACGTTCGTGAAAGAGGCGGGCCGGTCAGGTGATGGCAGAGCGAGTGAAGGACGAGATCGAGATCTTTACCGGTACCTCAAATCCGGCCTTGGCCCGCGAGGTGTGTGAACACCTCTCGATCAGTTTGGGTCTTGCCGAGGTTGGGCGCTTTCCGGACGGTGAGATAATGGTTGAGGTGCGCCAGAACGTGCGCGGCGGCGACTGTTTCGTCCTTCAGTCAATCGCTGGCTCGCCTAACGACAGTCTGATGGAGTTATTGCTCTTGAGCGACGCTCTGCGGCGGGCGTCCGCAAAGCGAATAACGGCGGTCATTCCTTATTTTGGATATGCGCGCCAGGATCGGAAGGTCGCACCGCGCGTGCCGATCAGTGCCAAGCTGGTCGCTGACTTGGTAACAGTTTCCGGGGCTGCGCGGGTTCTTACCGTGGATCTGCACGCCGGGCAGATTCAAGGGTTCTTCAATATACCGGTGGATAATCTCTACGCGATGCCCGTGCTGGTGAAATACCTGCGCGAGCGTATCGAGGGGCGCAAGGTGACGGTTGTTTCGCCTGACGCCGGTGGGGTGGAGCGCGCTCGCGCGGCTGCGGCGCGCCTTAACGCCGGACTCGCGATCATCGATAAGCGCAGACGGCGCGCCAGCGAAGTGGCGGAGATGCAGCTCGTCGGTGAGGTGAGTGACAGCGTCGCCGTGCTGGTCGACGACATCATAGATACCGCCGGCACTATAGTCGAAGCGGCCAAGGTGGTGGTGGCCGCGGGTGCCTCGGAAGTGATCGCCTGCGCCACGCATGCAATTTTTTCGGGCCCTGCTTGCGAGCGGCTCAAACGATCCAACATCAGCGAGATCATCACCACGAATTCCGTGGCGCTTGCGCCTCATATCAGGGACGAGCTTCCAAATCTGCGCATCATTTCGGTCGCCGGTCTTCTAGCGGAGGCGATCCGCCGAATTCACGACGAAGAATCGGTAAGCGTGCTTTTCAATTAATGGTGGTCGCCGCCGCAATCGGAGCTTGAGTGCAGCGAATACCGCGGCCTCTGCTGCAGCTTGACGATGGGAAAAATCGAGCGGGTTTTTCGCCGCTTAAGGTCGGCCGGCGGCGTCCTTTTGGGAGAATGTAATGGAAACGGTTGAGGTAATTTGCGAAAAGCGTGAAACTCTGACCAAGGGCCAGGTGCGTGCCCTAAGACGCGCCGGTCGAGTGCCGGCGATTCTCTACGGCGCGCACACTCAGCCGAGGCCAGTGGCTATCTCCAGCAGCGAGCTTAAGGCTCATATCGGCGCAATTACCCACCAACGGCTTATTCGAATTCGCTCGGACGCGGCCGAGCTCAATGAGAGATACGTGATTGTCAAGGAGCTTCAGCGCGCGCCGCTGACCGGCGCCCTGATTCATGCCGACCTTTACGAAGTGGACCTGAAAAAGCGCATCACCGTGGCCGTCCCGCTGCGCTTTACGGGACGAGCGCGCGGCGTGGTCGATGGAGGAATCCTTCAGCCGCTTCAGCGCGAAATCGAGGTTGAGTGCCTGCCGCTGGAAATTCCTGAGGTGATTGAGGTTGACGTAACGCCGCTCGGCATTCATGACGTCGTTCAGGTATCGGAACTCAAGCTGCCCGAAAATGTCGCGGTCGCTTCTGATACGGACTACCCGATCGTAACCATCTTGCCGCCTACCGTGGCCGAGGCGCCCGTCGCTGCCGCGGCGGAAGTCGCAGCCGAGGCCGAAGCGGGCGCTGCGGCCGCGCCGACCGAAGGCGCGGGCGCTGAGCGTGCCGGCGCCGCCGAGGGTAGCAAGGAGTAAAACGGCGGCGAGGGCTGTGTTGGTTTCAGGTGCCGGAGACCTTTTAGTTGAACGTGTAAAGGTCCGGTGCGTAGACGGGTCAGGCGTTTTCAGCCGCCGCATGCCTGCCGCCACGCCGAGTCGCACCAAAGCTTACAACCGCCGATCTGGCTTGGCCTATTCAAGCGGCGACGGCAAGGGCTGGAGACGATCAGGATGCGGCCGCCCGCATCCGCCGGTCAAGGTCCGAGAGCTTGTTGCCCCTGCGTCTGCGCCGGCTCGCCGGCGACGAGAGAGGGCAATCGGTACTTAAACAATGAGCTTCGCCCACCTGCACGTTCATACGCTTTACAGCCTGCTCGATGGAGCCAACAAGATCGATCCGTTGCTGGCGCACGCTCGACAGAGCGGGATCGAGGCAATGGCGATTACCGACCACGGTAATCTCTTTGGCGCCGTCGAATTCTATAAGAAAGCTGTAGCCGCGGGCGTGAAGCCGATTATCGGGTGCGAGGTGTACCTGGCGCCGGGAAAAAGAACGGAGCGCGCGCCCGTCGCTAAGGGCGAGGACTTTGACGGCGGGGGCAACTACCATCTAATCTTGCTGGCCCTAAACCACGACGGCTATCGGAACCTGTGCCGCCTGCTCACGCTGGCGTACAAGGAGGGGCTTTACTACAAGCCCCGAATCGACAAGGAGCTTTTGACCGAACTCTCGGACGGACTTATCGCCCTTTCGGGCTGCCTTTCGGGCGAGGTGATGCGCGCGCTCAGAGCCGATCGTTTCGAGCGCGCCGTCGAATTGGCGGCCCAGTACGCACGGATTTTTCCCGATCGCTTTTATCTTGAACTCCAGGACAACCGGCTTCATTCGCCCTACAACGAACAACTGACCGAAATCGGCCGTCGCCTGGGCCTGCCGTTGGTAGCGACCAACGACTGCCATTACCTGTGCCGCGAAGACTCGCGCGCACATGAGGTTCTGCTCTGCATCCAGACCGGCAAGACCCTGGCGGACGAATCGCGCTGGCGCTTCGACACCGACGAACTGTACGTCAAAACGCCGCAGGAGATGGAGGCGGCGTTCGGCGCGGGTGCCGAGCCGATACGCAACACTCTGGAAATTGCGCGCCGGGTTGAGTTCGAGTTTGAATTCGGGCGTCCGCGCTTTCCGGTCTTTCAGATCGATGGTGGGGGTACCGCTCAAGAGGAGCTTCGGCGGCGCGCCGAACAAGGCCTTGCCGAGCGGGTGTCGGAGTTGCACGCTCGACGCGGTGACTTCGACCAAGCGGTGTACGCCGAGCGCCTGAAGCGTGAACTTGCCGTGATCGAGGAGATGGGCTTTACCGGCTACATGCTGATCGTCGCCGACTTTATCGCCAACGCGCGGCGAAAGGGAATTCCGGTCGGCCCGGGTCGCGGCTCGGTGGTCGGCAGCTTGGTCTCATACGCACTCAGGATTACCGAACTCGATCCGATAGAGCACGGCCTCTTGTTCGAGCGATGGCTGAATCCGGGGCGCCGCTCGATGCCCGACATCGACGTTGATTTCTGCTACGAGCGCCGCGACGAAGTGCTCGACTACGTGCGGAAAAAATACGGCGACGAGCGCGTCGCCCAGATTATCACCTTCGGAACGATCAAGGGCCGCCAAGCGATTCGCGACGTCGGGCGCGTTTTGGGCCTCTCCTTTGCCGAGACCGACAAGATCGTCAAGCTTTATCCGGCGCCCAAGCAAGGACGCGATTATCCGCTTGCCGACGCGCTTCGACTCGAGCCACGGCTTCGGGAAGAGCGCGAGAAACATCCGGAGTTGTTTGACTACGCGCTCAAGCTCGAGGGACTCCTGCGCCACGCTTCGCGCCACGCCGCGGGCGTAGTTATCGCCGACAACGAACTCTGCGACCTAGTGCCGTTGTACGTGGACAAAGACCAGAACGGCGCGGGCCTGGCGATTACCCAGTACTCGATGAAATGGGTTGAAGAGCTTGGCCTAATAAAGTTCGACTTTCTCGCCCTGAAAAACTTGACGCTTATCAGCGATGTTCTCGGCCTGATCGCCGCGGGCGGACGCCAGCCGCCCGACCTGAGCAGGCTGAACTTTGATGATCCCGAGACTTACAAGCTGCTTTCGCGCGGCGACACGGTCGGCGTCTTCCAGATGGAAAGTTCCGGGATGCGGCGTTTTTTGACCGAACTCAAGCCGTCCAACTTCGAGGACGTCATTGCGGCGATCTCTCTGTTTCGCCCGGGAACGCTTGACGCCGGAATGGTTGAACCGTTCGTGCGGCGCAAGCACGGCAAGGAGCCGGTCGAATATCCCCATCCGCTCTTGGAGCCGGTATTGCGTGACACCTACGGCGTTATTCTTTACCAGGAGCAGGTGATGCGGGTCGCGCAGGCGTTGGCCGGCTATACGCTCGAAGAAGCCGACGTGCTGCGGGCCGCGATGGGCAAAAAGCAGCTCCAAGCGATGGCGCGCGAGCGCGAACGGTTTATCGAGGGCGCGGTCAAGAACGGCCTAACCCGCGAGTTGGCGGGCTCGATTTTCGAGCAGATCGAGACATTCGCTTCGTATGGGTTTAATCGCTCCCATGCGGCGGCTTACGCGCTGACCACCTACACCACGGCCTATCTCAAGGCGCACTTTCCGTGCGAGTTCATGGCGGCGCTCACCTCGCTGGAAATGGACGACACGGCGAGGACCTACAAGAATATCGCCGCGCTGCGCGACTTGGGAATTCGCATCCTTCCCCCGGATATCAACCAGAGCGGGGTTAAATTCACGGTCGACGGCGATGCGATTCGGTTCGGCCTTGGGGCCGTGCGCGGAGTGGGGGCAAAGACCGCGCAGGCAATCGTCGACGATCGCCAAGCCAACGGCTCTTTCTCGAGCCTTGCCGATTGCTGCTTAAGGCTCGGCACGCAGATCCTCAACCGCCGCACGCTGGAAGCGTTGATCAAGTGCGGCGCATTCGACTCGACCGGAATTTCGCGCGCCGGTGCGATGGCGCAGCTAGAGAGCCTGCTTAAAATGGCGCAGCGCCAGGACGAGGCGAAACAGCGCAATCAGATGGGACTTTTCGGACAGATTTCGCTCGCACCCGCGGTCGATCCGGCGGCTGCAACGATCGAATGGGGCGACAAGGAAAAGCTGAAGGCGGAAAAAGAAGCGTTGGGTTTCTACATAACCGCCCATCCGCTCGACAAATACGACGGCGCGCTGCGCGCGCTCAACACGCTCATAACTTCGGAGCTGGCCGGCCAGCAGGATGGAATTCGGGTGGAACTGGCCGGGACCGTTCATTCGGTCAAGCTCAAGAACAATAAGGCCGGACGCCGCTATGCGACGTTCGTGCTCGAAGATCGCTACGGCGCGGTCGAGGTGATCGCTTGGCCTGAAACCTATCAACGGGTTGAACAGGTGATCCAAAGCGACGAGCCGGTGCTGGCGCGCGGCAAGCTGGATCTTGACGAAGAACGGGCGCAAATCATTCTTGACGAGTTGGTTCCATTGAGCGAGGCCCTTGAACAGTCAATTCGCGAGGCGCACATTTTTACGCGTAAGGAGCGGCTCGACGCGGCCAAGATAGCGCGCTTCGCCGAAATTTTCGCGCGCAACCCGGGCCGTTGCCGCGCCTTCTTGCATGTGGCGCTGGAGACCGACGAAGAAGCTGTGTTCGAACTCGGCGAGAGCTTCAAACTGCATCCTTCACCTGATCTGATGACTGAGCTCAAGCTGGCATTGGACGCCGCCGCGGTCGAATTGCGTTAAGTGGCCGGCGATGGTAAAGCGCTTAGCGGGTTCGAAAGGGTGCGCTTCAAGGGCGCCATTTAGGACAGTTTGCGGAACGGAAGTCATTGCTGGATGCGCTTGAGGTGGAGCGAGCACGATTGTAAAGGTTAGCGCAGCGGTTTCCTGCGTCGCGGCGGGGCGGTCTTACGCCGTGTTGGCCAGCGGCGGCATTTTGTATTAGCCTTGGCTGAGAAAGGGGAGGCCATCAAAAATACGCTGAGTTCGCGGCGTGGTCATTCCACTCAGTCCGTCGAGCGTGCGGTTTTGGCCGGGGTCGAATTGGGGACGGCCTCAACCATGGCGTGCGAAGACTCGCTGGCCGAGCTCGCCGCGCTCGCCAAGGGTGTCGGGCTCGAGGTGGTCGGTCGGGTAACGCAAAGGCTAAAGCAGATCGATCCGCGCACCTTTATCGGACGCGGAAAGGTGGCTGAACTGGCGCGTATCGCGCGTGAGCGCGGAGCCACTCTGGCGGTGTTTGACGACAGCCTGAGCCCGGTTCAGGCGCGCAATTTGGAGCGCGAACTGAAGCTTCGGCTGCTCGACCGGAGCCAGCTAATCCTGGACATTTTTGCCCAACGCGCGCGCAGCAGCGAGGGCAAAATACAGGTGGAGATGGCACAGTTGAATTACCTGCAAGCTCGCTTGACCCGCCAATGGTCCCACCTTTCTCGTCTTAGCGCGAGCGGTGGAGCCGGAGCGTACGTTGGAGCGCGCGGACCTGGCGAGACTCAGTTAGAGGTGGACCGTCGGCGCGCGCGCCAGCGCCTGGCGACTCTCAAGCACAAGTTGCGCGCGGTCGAGCGATCCCGCGCTTCGCAAGCGCGGCGTCGCCGGCAGGACGCATATCCGGTGGTGGCACTGGTCGGTTACACCAACGCTGGCAAGTCCAGCCTGATGAACGCGCTTGCCAATGCAGGCGTGGAGGCGGCTGCGCGGCCTTTCTCAACGCTCGACCCGATCGTGCGCCAGATTCGCCTGCCCAGTGGTTTGCGAGTGATGTTGGCCGATACCGTCGGGTTTATTCACCGCTTGCCCCATCTCTTGATCGAGGCCTTCAAAGCCACGCTCGAGGAGGTGCGCAACGCGAGCCTTCTCCTGCACGTCGTGGACTTGAGTTCGGAGCTTCGCAACGAGCAGATCGAAGTGGTGGACCGGGTGCTCGACGAAATCGGCGCTGGGGAGATCCCGCGCCTGCTGGTGAAGAACAAAGCGGACTCGGTCGAGTGTGCCTGGTTTAAGGACGAGGCGAACGACGGCGTGGTGGTGTCGGCGGTTAGCGGCGAGGGTTTGGACCGTCTGCGGGCGCGAATCGGCGACTTTTTCGCTAATTGGCAACAGGAGGTGGAGGTGACTCTTCCCGCCGCGCGCGCGGACTTGCTGTCGATCGCTCATCGCAGCGGGCGCGTACTGAGCCTGGAGTGCCAAGACGGGATGGTTGCTATGCGCGCCTTGGTTACACCACCGGTCGCCGCAAGGCTGCGGCGCGCGGCCGTCGTGGGTTAGCACCATGCAGGCTCGGCGCGGACTTATGGCGCAACCCGAGCAAAAAAGCGTTTACCTTAGCGGCCCCGTCGGAGCCGCGTTGCTCAACTTGCCGAACGCGATCACGCTATGCCGCATCGCGCTGGTGCCGGTGTTTCTGGTCTTTGTCAGCAGGCGGGATTTCGTGAACGCGCGCTACCTATTTGCCTTCGCCGCGATCAGCGACGGACTTGATGGAGCCATCGCACGCTGGGGCAACTGCAAGAGCCAGTTCGGCGCTTTTCTGGACCCTTTTGCCGACAAGCTTCTGTTGGTCAGTTCCTTCGTCATCCTGAGCGCCGAAGGACTGCTTCCGAAATGGCTGCTGGCGGTGGTCCTGGGACGCGACGGATTTATCGTATGCGGCTATTTTCTACTGGGTTTATTTC
Source organism: Deltaproteobacteria bacterium (assembly GCA_021801125.1). Taxonomy (GTDB): domain Bacteria; phylum Desulfobacterota; class Binatia; order Binatales; family Binataceae; genus JAJYYI01. Next base: position 15,799 of record JAJYYI010000123.1, read on the forward strand.
TCAAGCGGCGAATCGCTGTGAACCCCAATTTCATCGGCAAGACGGGTACGGTGCTGCAACTGGCTTGCGTCATGGGCGCGATGCTGCCGTTGTCAGTGGCGGTCAACGGCTGGCGCGTTGTCTGGGAGGCGCTGCTGTACTCGGCGGCCGCGCTGACCGCCATTTCCGGGCTCATGTATACTTACGAGGCGCTGCTGCACTTGCGCGCGCGCAACCTGCCGGCATCCGGCCGAACCGGTCCCGCCGAGAGCGTCGCTCCGTTCGACGCATGATAGCCTGCGCGCAGCGAACGGAGTGAGCCGCGCGGCTAATTTATCACCTTAGCGGCGCGCAGGTCCTCCAGCTCTTGAGCGTCGAACCCCAACTCGCGCAATACCTCGCTGGTATGCTCGCCGAGCTTGGGAGGCATGCGCCATATCTTCGTCGGGGTTTCCGAAAAGCGCGGTGCCGGACTTACCGTTCGCACGGTTCCCGCCGGCGGATATTCGTAGGAGCGAAAGATTTCGTTCGCGATGATCTCCTCGTCGTTTACCAGCGTGTCGTAATTGTGCACCGGCCCGCAGGGCACGTCCACGTCAGCGAGCAGCGAAAGCCAGTGCGAGCTTTCGTGCTGCTTGAGCAGTTGGCCCAAATTGCGGAGCACGGCGCGAACTCTCTCCAGCCGGTCTTGCGGACCGTCCGCCCACCATTCGGGATGGTCGACCGCCGCGCACAGACGCTCGTATTGAGCGTCGGTGAACGGCGCTAGCGTGATCCATCCGTCCTTGGTCTGGAACGGATCTAACCCTGCGCTACGCGGGACGCGGTCTTTGAACTCGTTTTCAGGCAGGAACGTGTAGCCGTAGAACGTGTCGTTGGCGATAAACGCGATCATCGCGTCCAGCATCGGCACCCGAATGTATTGACCCACTCCGCGATTGCGCGCCGCGTGCAGCGCGCTGGTGATGCTGAGCGCGGCGGTCAGGCCCGCCACTTTGTCCGCCAGTGCCATGCGCACGCTGGTCGGGTGGCCGTCCTTGCCTGCCTGGATGGTCGCCATGCCGGAATAGCCTTGAATCACCGGGTCGTACGCGGGCGCATTGGTCAAGCGGCCTTTGGGGCCGAAGCCCGACACCGAGCAGTAGATGATCTTCGGGTTCACGCGACGCATGTCGCCGTATCCCACGCCCAGCCGGTCCGCGACGCCGGGCCGGTAATTTTCAACCATGACGTCGGCGCGTACACCCAGGCGTCTGACGACATCCCGCGCCTGATCTTTTTTCATGTCGACCACGATTCCGCGCTTGTTGCGATTAAAGTTGAGAAAGGGCGCGCTAACGCCGTTCTTCATGGGTCGTCCGATGTTGCGCATCGGCTCGCCTTCGGGCGGCTCGATTTTGATCACGTCCGCCCCCAAATCGCCGAGCAACATCGTACAAAACGGGCCGGAAATCACCGCCGTCAAATCCAGGACTCGAACACCAGCTAGCGGTCCATCTGCCATCTCAAGAGTACCTCAACACCTCGGTTCGCAAGTTTCCGTTTAATTTGCCTAGTTATGTCGTTGGACCCATCGTACGGTTAGAAAAATTCACAAGGCACCCGGACATCTCCCGCGGAGATCGCTAGCGGCGACTTCACGTCGCGCCGATGTTCCGAAATCAGTGTCGCAGCTCGACTTTGTTGCGCAAATCCTCGGCCCGATTACGCTGGTCTTCGACTTGAGGCAAGCGACGATGCTCCAGGCAGGGCAACTCGGTGCGGACTCGTTCCAGGTAGCCGAAGTCCATTTCGGCCAGTGCGACGCCCTCGACGTCCCCCATGCGGGCGAGCACGCGCCCCCAGGGATCGATAATCATCGAATTCCCGTAATCGTTGAAACCGTGTACATTGTGGCCAAACTGACCCGGCGCGACGACGAAAACCTGGTTTTCGATCGCGCGCGCCCTCAGCAGCACCTCCCAATGAGCTTCGCCGGTAGGGAACGTGAAGGCGCTTGGCACTGTTACTAGCTGCGCTCCGGCCGAAGCGAGCGCGCGGTAGAGCTCAGGGAAGCGCACATCGTAACACACCGTCAAACCCATCCGTCCGATTGAGGTCTCGGCGACAACGATCCGGTCGCCGGCCTCCTTGACCGCTGATTCTCTAATCGTGAGGCCGTTTGGCAACTCGACGTCGAACAGGTGAATCTTGCGGTAAACGGCAAGACGCGAACCGTCGGGCCCGAAGAGCACCGAGGTGTTATAATTCTTATCGTAACCGTCGATACGCTCGGCAATAGAGCCCGCCAACAGATGAATTTGTAGTTCGGCGGCCAAACGCGCGGCCAGCGAAAGGGTAGGTCCGCTCAGGTCCTGGGCCGCCGCGCGCTCCTCGTTGCGCTTGCCGCGCCAGTTGAACATTTCCGGCAGGGCGACGAACTGAGCGCCGCGTCCAGCGGCGGCTCGGATGAGCTTCTCGGCACGCGCAAGATTGGCGGCCTTGTCGCTCGTGCTACCCATCTGCACGACTGCGCCGGTTATCGTTGCCATAACTCCTCCGTGCGAGACAAGCGATGGCTGCTCTGTAACGGCCCGTCAGCGGAAAAAACACGACTATGCCAAACACACGCCGCTTCTCGTCCCCATCCCGTTGACGTGGCCGCGCGCGTCGGCAGTGATGATGGCTATCGCCGGGCTCCAGACACGCGGCTGCCGCGTCCGAGCGCGGAGTGCAAAAACCTACGCCTCACCCGCTCTCGGCGTAAACTTTAGCATGGCGATGCGGACCGCTTACAGATGACGGTCGGTAAATCGGTCTATGAACCGGTTCATCGCTTTGCGATAATTTTCCATTATCGTCGCGCTTTCGCAGGACAGAGGAAGCGATATGGAGATCACCCCGACTCCTGCCTTGTTGCAGGAACGCTATCAGATCGACCGTGTACTGGGTGAAGGAGGCATGGGGAGGGTTTACCTGGCGCGGGATCGGCGCTTGGCGGACCGGCCTTGCGCGATCAAGGAGATGGTGGACGAGTTTATCGATCCGCGCAAACGGCACGAGGCCAACGAATCCTTCGCGCGCGAAGCCGACACGCTGGCCCGCCTCAAGCATCCGGCGATCCCGGCTATCTTTGACCGCTTCGACGATCACAACCGGCATTATCTGGTGATGGAATACGTTGAAGGTCATGACCTCGATCAGGAGCTTGCGCTTGACGCCCAGCCGCTGCCGGAGAGCAAGGTGACGGATATCGCCCGGCAATTATGCGACGTGCTGGCGTATCTTCACGGGTTTAATCCGCCGATAATTTACCGCGACATGAAGCCGTCCAACGTGATGGTCACGCCGAGCGGACGGGTGACTCTTATCGATTTCGGGATCGCTCGAATTTTCAAGCGCGGCAAGGTGACGACAGTCGGCACGATAGGATTTGCCGCGCCCGAGCAGTACCAGGGCCATGTCGACCCGCGCAGCGATATTTACTCCTTGGGCGTGACATTGCATTACCTTCTCACCAAGCAAGAATTCCCACCCATGACGGTGCCGCCGCCGGTCCATAAGCTGCGCCCGGGGATTTCCCCTGGTCTGGCCGGCGCGATAAACCGCGCCGTCTGCCTGGAACCGGAAAAGCGACCGCAGACGATTCGCGAGTTCCAGGACATCCTGCTGGGCCGACGAGCGATGGCGCCGACGGCCCGGTTGCCGCATATCACGGCAAACCAGCGGCCGTTAGGCCATAGGCCAGTTACGCATTCCACGTCCGCCCCGACCGTCGTGCGCAGAAAAGCGCCGACGCGCCCCAAGCCTCCACCGAAAGCGCGAAGGCTCGTGCTTTTGGCAGCAACGATGGCGGTGGCTGGATTTGCCGTGAGCTACCTTTACAACGCCGGCCCTCAACTGGATGCGATGATCAAGACGCGGTTGGCATCCAGGCCCGCTCCGTAGGCACTTTGACGACCGGCTTCGATTCGCGCGCTCGCGTCACGTCGCAACTCGCGGGGCCCTCCCAGGAGCCGAGCTTTAGCGACGCTGCAGGTGCGTCCGCACTGCGCGCACCGTCCAGCCTCAGAACATCCGGGTCTCGGCGGAGGGCGGCGCATAGTCGGCGCGCTTGCAGTGGGGCCCAGAGTCTTGGGGAAACCCGGAGGCTTAGCCTCGGTGCGTCAAGCGCACGCGCGCGATAACATGCGTATACGCGATAGGTGCTGCGCCGTTGCTCCGAGTATGTAAACTCGGCGACTGGACAGGGGCGTTGTCGGACGGCTCGCCGGGATGGGGCCGCCCCCGGAAAGTCTGAGTCGAGGGTCAGCCGAGGCGTAAATCAACGAGGAGTGAGAAACCAAGTTCCATGATTAAACGATTTATGCGATGGCTATTGCGCACTGCGATCGCAATCGTGGTGTTGATCGTAATCGCTGCGTTGTTCGACTTCTATTCTCGCCAGATCCGTCCCGGCTCCTTTCTATTGGTCAGGATTGATGGGCCGGTACTGGAGCGCAGTGGCCTCGGGCTTTTATCCAGGCTAAGAGGACATACCGAAACCGCGCTTAACGTTTTGAGACCCGCGGTGGACGACGCCGCCAAGGACTCCAGAATCGCGGGCATGGCGGTGGAGGTGATCAACCCCGAGATCGGATTTGCCAAAGCGCAGGAAATCGCCGACCTGACGCGCAGGTTTGCCAAGACCGGCAAACCCGTTGCGGCGTATCTCGAAACGGCGGGTGAGTTCGCGCCCGGCAATCTTGAGTACATGGTCGCAATCGCGGCCGGAAATGTCTCGTTGATGCCTGAGGGTGAAGTGAATCTGGTAGGCGTGCAGCTGCGCGAGATCTTCGCGCGCGGCACGCTGGATTTGCTCGGTATCAATCCCCAGTTCGACGCGATCGGCCAGTACAAGAGCGCCGCCAATCTCTTCACGCAAAAAGGTTTTACGCCGGCCCAACGCGAAGAGGACACGGCTCTGGCCGATGACCTTTTCAATCAGTTGATTCAAGCGGTTGGGCAACAACGTCATCTTTCGCCGGACAACGTGCGGACGCTGATCGATCAAGCGCCGCTCGACGCCAAGACGGCGCTCAAAGCCAAATTGGTTGACCGGTTAGAGTACGAGGACCAATTCCTCGAACGCGTCAAGCATTACGGAGGAATCAAGCGC
>JAJYYI010000123.1:20924-24644 GCA_021801125.1 Deltaproteobacteria bacterium
GATTACGTTGACTACGCTCGGCCGCCCCTGTTGCCGAGCTTTCACGCGGTGGACCGGGTCGCGGTGGTCTACGGAAGCGGAGAGATCGATCGCAGTTCGGATATGCTAGATCCATTCAGCGACCGCGGCGGCACGATGGACGTGGGCACGATGGCGGCCGCTTTCCGGCAGGCGCGCAAGGACAAATCAGTCAAGGCCGTGGTCTTCAGGATAAACTCGCCCGGCGGATCGGTTATCGCCTCCGAGTTGATTCGCCGCGAAGTGGAGCTTACGGCGCGAAAGAAGCCCGTGGTCGCCACGATGTCGGGGCTGGGCGCGTCGGGCGCTTACTGGGTCGCGACCGCGGCCAGCAAGATCTTCGCGGAACCGGCGACGCTTACCGGATCGATCGGCGTGTTGGCCGGGAAATTCAATTTCACCAACCTGGCCAATAAGGCCGGCGTACAGACCGACGCTATCAGCCGCGGGCGCAACGTCACGATGTTCGACGAGTTCACGGACTTTAGCCCCGAGCAGCAACAGTTGCTTCACGGCGTGATGCTGCAGCGGATCTACGACGAATTCGTCGCGCGCGTGGCGGAGAGCCGCAAACTCAAAATTGAACAGGTGCAGCAGATTGCGCAGGGCCGCGTATGGACCGGCGAGCAGGCTTATCGACTCGAACTGGTGGACGCGCTTGGAGGCTTTGACGCAGCGCTGAAAGAGGCCAAGTTGGAGGCCAAGCTCGCACCCGACGCTGAAGTGGAGTTGGTCGAGCTTCCGGGACAGCCCGGGTTGCTGGGGCAATTGTTCGGCACGGCTGAGGCGCGAGCGCTTTTGTCCCGCTTCTTGCTCGCCAAAATCCCCGCGCTAAAGCCGCTGCTTCGCGCGCAGCTTTTGGGCGTCGACATCTCAAAGCTGCTCACGTCCCGGCCGGTGTCCGACTTCTAGCGCTTGCGGCTTCATCTGGTTTGCCGCGCCCCTAGGCGGCGCCCGGCGGGCCCGCGAGCGAAATAGCGTAGTCCGAGGAGGGTGGCAGGAGTTGGCTCACCAGCCGTCGCTGAGCTTTAGCGGCAAGCGCGTCGCACAGCTTGGCATTGAAGCTTCAAGCGTACTGCTCGCGCGCGTTCGAAATCGTAAATCAACCCCTCACCTCAAAGCTGGGTTGAACCTTCGTCGATAGCGATCTCGGCGCCGGTCGTATATGTCGCGTGGGATGAAAGGAAAGCGACCGCCTCGGCAACCTCCTCCGGGCGGTCGCGACACTTAATCGGCATCTTTGGCGTCATGCTGGCGTGCGTGATGTGACCCTTGCCACCGCCAAGAAGGAAAGAAAAGTGCTCGACGCCTTTATCGACATGATCTTGGCGGAGATAGAAGATGTACGGTGTAGCCGGATCAAAAGGCCGCAGTCATAGCCGCTGGAATCTTGGTCGCTCTTCTGCCTGACTGGGCCCCGCGGGAGGCAGTCTTGGATAAGTTCGATCGGTCTTTCTGGAAAGGGCTCTGGAGCCTCGTGAGCCCCTATTGGGCGTCCGAGAAGCGGGTTCGCGCTGTTGCGCTGCTCGCGACCGTGGTGGCGTTGAGCCTGGCCACCATCGGGATGCGGGCGCTCTTCAGCTATGTATCGCGCGACGTGATGAACTCGCTTCAGGCCAAGGATGCCGCACGATTCTATCACCTGATGCTGTTGTACGTTTTGTGGGTCGCCCTGTTCGCGCCGATCGCCGCCTTCTACCCGTACCTCACCGGACTGCTGGGGGTCGAATGGAGGGAGTGGATGAGCGAATGGTTCGTTCGCCTCGGTCTGCGCAACAACGCCCTGTACCGCATCATGCGCGATCGCTCGGTCGACAACCCGGACCAGCGAATCAGCGAAGACATCAATAGTTTCACGAACGGCTCCCTGACCTTTTCGCTGGATACTCTGCGTGCGTTGGTCACCGCTGCAACCTTTTTCGGAATCCTATGGTCGATATCGTCAGGGTTGGCGCTGTGCCTGGTCGCCTACACCGCGGTGGGCACCTGGGCGACCGTCATAATCGGTAGGCGCCTGGTGTCGATCAATTTCGATCAACAGCGCTACGAGGCTGACTACCGCTTCGCGCTGATGCACGCGCGCGACAACGCCGAAGAGATCGCGCTTTATCAAGGCGCCGGGGACGAAGCGCGTCAGTTAAGCAAGCGCTTTGCGCAGGTCGTGCGCAACTTCAGGCTGCTGCTTCGCTGGCAACGGCGCCTAACCTTCTTTACCGAGCCCTATGAGGACGCGGCCTACCTCGTACCCTACTTCGCGCTCGCCGGCGTCTACTTTTCCGGGCATTTCAAGCTGGGGGAATTCACTCAGGCCACGTACGCGTTTGCGGTGTTGCAAGATTCCCTCACCTTGGTGGTCGACCGCTTCCAGTCCCTCGCCGACTATGCTTCCGTCGTCAATCGTCTCACGGCGTTTAGGCGGGAGTGCGACAAGGCCTATATGCGGGCGTCCGGCAACGGCGAACGAATCGAACTCGTGGAGAACGGGCGCCTCGAAATAAGGGACTTAACGCTGACGACTCCGGACCGATCTCGAACCCTGCTTGGCGGAGTTTCGGCTTCCCTCAACGAAGGCGGCGCACTACTGATAACCGGGCCTAGCGGTGTGGGCAAAACTTCCCTCATGCGCGCGGTGGCGGGGCTCTGGGACCACGGCAACGGGCGGATCGAGCGCCCGCCGCTGAGCCAGATCCTGTTCCTGCCGCAGCGGCCGTACTTGATCCTCGGATCGCTTCGCGATCAGCTTTGTTACCCGCGCGCGGCCGATACGCCCGATCAGGTTCTGTTTGAAGCGCTGAACGATGTGAATCTCCGCGATCTTCCGGCACGGTTTGGCGGCCTGGACGCAGAGAAGGATTGGGCCGCCGTGCTTTCGGTCGGCGAGCAGCAGCGGCTGGCCTTCGCACGGCTCCTGATTAACCGTCCGCGCTATGCCTTCCTCGACGAAGCGACTAGCGCGCTGGATCAGGAGAACGAAGAGCGCCTTTACACAAGGCTCGCGCGGATGCCAACGACGGTGGTAAGCCTTGGCCATCGGCCAAGCCTGCGACAATTTCACAGTCAGGTGCTTGAACTCGGCTCACGCCGGAGCCTTGACGCAGCAACACCCGAGGACGCCGCCTGGGAACGCAACGCTGCACAAGTGCCCCGCTCACGCGACGAACGCCCAAAACCTTAGCCGCATCGCAACGCTTGCAGGAGCGCGCCGCATGCCGCGCGCGACTGGTGACACGTCCGGGCATGCTCCTCTGCTTGGTGCCGTCGGGGCCAGATCGATCGCGCACGCGGCGGTGTGAAGCGAGGCCGTTTGCGCCGTCAAGATGGCTTTTCGCGTTGTGCGAGTAAACCCCGATCGGCAAGTTTTACAATCCGCTCTCGTTCTAAGCGCGACCTTTAGCGCGAAAATCCTTGGTTTTCCTAGGGGTCAACTTAGGCATAGTCGTTGCTCCGTTAGAGACTTGAGCAAGTTGACGTGTTTTCGCAGGAAAAAGAAAAAGGCGGTAGCCCAAATGAAAATACACCCGCAGATGCCAATTCCGCTGAGGATGGCACTAGAACCAGCCTCATAAATGGACTTATCGGGAATGATCGGAAATTTTGGGCGGGGATGAGGAAGCGGTGGAGGAGGTGACGATGCGGTGGAACTGGCGCGGGAGCTATGGCGGGCGGTGCGGGAGTTGATTCCTGAGCCGCCGCGGCGCGCCG